>DAITOW010000463.1:0-1501 GCA_036833965.1 Oleiphilaceae bacterium | reverse complement strand
AAACCGTGCACCTTAACGTGCTTTGCACGTTCACCAATACCAGTGTAGCTTGAGGTGCGAATGGCGATATGGTCGCAATGTACGCCCAGTACATCGAACATTTCCTGAACGGCAATGCCTACCGGTGCGCCGCCTCTCCATACACCAACGATGTAATCAGGACGGAATCCGCTTTCATAAATTTTGATCGCCAGATTGAAAGAGTCTTCAAGCAATTGCTGGGCACTGATAAAGGTTTTGTTCATGTTCGCTACCGAAAAAGTATCAAGTCAATTTTGGCGCGAACTATAGCCGAAAAAGTGCATTATTTCACCGCGAAAATGTAAACCCTTGCCAGAATGGCGCTCGGCTAGTTGAGTTCGAGTTCGGGGATAGGATGACGAAAATAAAAAGGCCGGCTCAATGAGCCGGCCCAACACTTGGATTAGAGTGAACGAAAAAGTGGAGAGACGACTAGTCGACAGTCAAGATCACTTTGTCGATCACGTGAATCACACCGTTAGATGCCTCAACATCAGCTTCGACCACAGTGCTCCCTTCAATGACTAGAGCGTTGTTTTGAATGTCTACGTTAAGGTTGTTGCCGGCCAGGGTAGTAACTGTGCCGCCGTTCGATGCGTAAGCAGTTAATGAAGGAATCGTCGCACCCAAAATATGTTGCTGTAAGATTGTTGGAAGGTTTGGATCGTTCAACAGATCATTCGCACTAATGCCCAATTCTCCCAGTAGAGAAGTAAAAGCAGCATCTGTTGGCGCAAATACAGTTAAATCTGAGTTGCTATCTGCTGCAGCAGTCAACAGCGTTGCTGCGCCAGTGGTTTGAAGCGCCTGAAGCAAGATAGTGAATTCTGCATCTTGAGCATTCGCTAACGCCGTAACGATTTCGGCAATAGTTTTTGTATCGTCGCTCAAGGCGCTTGGTGGTGGCAACAGCACTTTATCGATAATGTGAATGACACCATTGCTTGCATCAACATCAGGACCCGTAACGCGCGAAGTATTTACATATAAAACATCCGAACCGCCTTCTTGGGAAATCGACAGGGCAACGTCTTTGCCATTGACGGTAGGCACCAGATTCCCTGGAACCGGAGTTTGGGCAACACTAATTGCGCCGTCTGACTTTACTTCACCAACTGATGTTGCAAGGACGTGGTATGGAAGAACCGTATTTAACAGAGCGGTGTTGCCGAGCAGGGCAGAGGCCTCAACTCCCAGGTCCGCAAGAAGAGCGGTAAATGCTGCGTCCGTCGGTGCGAAAACTGTTAGCTCGTCATCGCCACCAAGCAAGGCTGCGATTGATGGATCCGCCGCCAAAACTGCTGCTTCGAGAATCTGAGTGTTTGGATTGTCTACGGCAATTTGCAGAATGTTTCGGGTTTCCGCCACAAAACCGACACTGTCATCATCGTCGCTGTCACTGCACGCCGAGATAAATGGAATTGCACCGAGTAAGAGCGCTGGTGCCCAGAGTTTGAAAGTTGAACTCACTGTAAGTAGG
>DAITOW010000462.1:0-1550 GCA_036833965.1 Oleiphilaceae bacterium | reverse complement strand
GTTTTGTATTCTGATGCGTCCTTCCAGTGACAGCTCGATAAGACGTCGCTCCAGTGCAGCCGCTATTTTTGCGCTGGAAATGGCTTCAGCATTGATCGCGGGCCGGTTCACTGCTTCGTTAACGCTTTCCGGCTTCGTTGATGAGGCGATTTTAGTACCTTCATTTAGCATGGCACCCTGGTTGGCGAGTAGAACCAATATCAGGAATGCGATGCCGTATACCAAATGCCAGTGCGTCTCGTTTAAATCACGCGCTGAGAGAGCGGGCTTTGCCTTTCCGAAGTTTGCATGTGCAAGCATTTTTTAGGATGCTCGCTGGCTGTTTGCAAACAGGGCTTGCTCTCTTTTCACCACGCGTGGGTTAGAGTGTGAGTCGACGACCCGTACACTTTTTACGGTGTCCAGGCCGGAAAGCATTCCTTCAAGTTGGGCACGCACTTGGGCAGGGGTTTTATGTTGAAGGATCATAAGCAAACCTTCTGCTGATAGGCGAAGAGCGCGATCTTCTGCATCTGTCTTGGTCGAGAGTTTCAGAGATAGGGCTCTCAGAACCAGTGTGTTCAAGCACAGTGCAAAGGAAAGAATGCTGAGAGCAGGCACTCCCAGACCGCTCACAGAAGAGTTGTCAGTGACGAGTTGCAGGATCAAACTAACTAGCGCGATGATCAGACCCAGCGGAAGTAGGCTCGATCGAAAGCTCTCAAGGAAGGCGATAGTGCTGTGGCGATGTTGGCGCTCTGCCTCAAGTTGCCAGTGCAGGGTTTGGGTCGCGTCTTGAAGGGAGTATTCCTCTCTTGCAGCGATCAAACCGGATCGAAGTAGGCCGCTCTCCATTTGTTCCAGTTCTTTGTCAATCAGGGAAAACTGCTTGCGAAACCAAAGCTTGGAAAATCCCACGATTTGAATGATGACATCTTGCTCGCTTATTGCCGGGGTTTTCAGGTCGTGTTTGATTTTTGAGGGCAGATTTTTTGTTTGAGACCACGAATAGGTAATGGTCATTAACAGGATAGAAAGCACAATGAGTGCTGTGATGCCGACAATACTAAACCACATAGAGAGCTCCTGGCGTTGTTCAATTTTTTGACGCAAATGCGCCTTAACAGGCTAGAAGCAATTTTTGAGCCTAAGTTCAGGCTGCAAGTCGGCTTGTTCAGGCGGGTTTGTTTATGAGTCTTGTTCGGAGTTGTTCCAGTCGTTCCGGGGTGCCGACATCAAGCCAGTAGCCTTCCATTTTTTGACCATGAAGGCGGCCTTCTTCTGCCAACTGTTTGAGAATTGGGCCTAATGGTGCGGGGCCCGGGTTCATGTTTTTAAAAAGACTGGGCCTGAATAGTCCTATGCCGCTGTAAGTCGCGGAGCGCCCGGAATCAACCGCCTTTGGAGATATTGAACAGCAAGTTTGTGAGTGCTTGCTATCGATATCGAAATCGCCATCCTGGTTGTGTATAGGGTTTTTGCACAGAAGTAAGTGAGCTGGAGCGTGGCAATCCTGTTGCTGTACTTTATCAACACATGGCACTAATTCTTCTTAGAAATAGACATCGCCA
>DAITOW010000461.1:0-1570 GCA_036833965.1 Oleiphilaceae bacterium | reverse complement strand
TTTTTATCACGCGCTCAATCAACGACTGCGCGGACACGATCTTTGTTACCGATATTACCTGGGTTAATCCGTAAACAATCGACCCCGTATTCCGCAACCTTAAGCGCGATTTTGTAGTCGAAGTGAATGTCTGCCACAAGAGGCACAGAGACTTGTTCACGAATTAACTTAAACGCTTCCGCTGCATCCATTGAAGGTACTGAGACACGAACGATATCCGCCCCTGCGTCTTGAATCGCACGGATTTGAGCAACCGTTGCGTCAACATCACACGTTTCAGTATTGGTCATACTTTGAACACTAATCGGCGCACCACCACCGACAGCAACATCACCCACCATAATTTTGCGAGATTGGCGACGTTTAATAGGAGACTCAAAATGCATATTTTATCTCTACTCAAGCCCAAATCGGGCTAGATCTTTACGTACATAAGAGGAGAAGTCAAAAGACTCTCCTTTGTATAAGAATTCGGATACACCTCTCGCATAACCTAACGTCACACGATAAGGCGCCTGACCATCAAGCTCTAAACTGCTGCCAGCACTCTTCACACCAGAGAAAAGAATACGCCCTGAGCTATCACGAATTTCAGTCCAGCAATCAGCGACAAAGCGAATCACAATATCATGACTCGCTACAACAGGCTGAGGAGCTTCTTCAACAATCGGTTCTGGCTGAATCTCAGGTTCTCTCGTTGCCTCAACCACTTCCTCTGGGTCAACCCCCGCATCCTCAAGCAAGGCAATTGTTTCTGCAGACAAGCCAGTCACTACGTCCGAGGTTTCTTCTGGCTCTAAGGCTTCGGTTACATCAAGTTCTTGTTCTACTTCTTGAGCAGGAATTGCTAGTTCCGGTTCAGTAGTGGTCTGTTCAATTTCGTTTTCAAGCGCTGGTTCTGACTCAACCACTGGAGTTTGGTCTACCACAGGGGAGCTCGGCTCGGAAGATTGTGTGGGCCACCAAAAAGCAACAAACACAATGATTGCAATAATGATCGCTGAAACAATAATAAAAATAGGATCGCGCCCAGACGCTTGTGGCGGAACGTTATCAACGGGGCGTAGATTACTTTCTTTGACTGACTGCTGTTCATCAAAAGCAGCCAATATTGGGCGATGATCAAGATCTAATAAACGGCAATAGCTTTTTAAATAGCCACGGGCAAACGTTGCAGAACGGAAACGGTTGAAGGCAGCATTCTCTAATGCGTAAACGTGCTCTATAGATAATTTAAGCTCAGTTGCGACTTGGCGTTCGTCAATCGACAAACTTAGACGTTTCGCTTTCAGAATGTGGCCAATATCTAATGCTTTCGCATTCTGTTCTTGAGCGATATCCATCTCTAATTCGGTTGTCATGTTATTACCTTGGTGAAACAGGCTAACAAAAGCGCTAAGCGGTCGGGTGTATGGTCAGTTTCGTGCAAAAATACGCGACGACAGACAATTGACAGCTTTGTATTTGGGCCCAGAGGAGCGGGCTTTCCCATGCCTGAATAATGATAAAAAGCGCTTTCACTTATTCACTTGGTATTAAATCAAGATTGAGGCCAGCCATCAAACCCACC
>DAITOW010000460.1:0-1573 GCA_036833965.1 Oleiphilaceae bacterium | reverse complement strand
AACTTGAAAGGCTAAAAATACTTCTAACGAGGTGATTAATGTCACGATACGCAGAGTGCTCTGTAGCTGAAATAGAACGCGCACAGCGGATTGCTAAGAAACTCTGCGATTACTGGGATAGTCTCAAACCACCACCAGCCAAACCCTCCGATACGCGCAAACTCAGGAATACGGATTTTGAGTGCAGCCTCGGTGAAGTTGCCGAGCAGGTGGTTGGTATTAACTCCCGACAGTCAGCGAATAACATTGAGAAAAAAGCATTGGCGAAGCTGGCTAATGACCCTCTGTTAAAACAGTATTGGCTCGAAATGGGCGATTGATAATATAGTAAAAACTATTTACTTTTCAATAACTTGCGTCCATTTAGGTTAAAAACTAAACTGTTGTCACCAGCCTAAGTTAATGGCTTAAAAACCAGTATGGTGACAATATGCTCAGAAAATCCTTTCAAGTTCGCTTGCCCGATCAGTCTACGTTTCGTCCTAACAAAAACTCCTTGCAGCGCCTCGGCAAATCCGCATTAAACGACTCGCATGAAGGCGAATTGTCGACGGTACTTTTGTGCGATCTGAAAACTGCTATTGAATGTTTGGCCGCTGGTATCAAACAGGTTACTGAGTTCGCGGATTCTCTCGCTGATGCTAAGTCGGCCCTTCAAGATCAGGATTACGATGTAGAGAACGATTTTACCGTTGCGGCCAGTGAGATAGCCTTTCTTGCTAAATCGCTCCAGGGTGCAAATCCTGATCTGGAAACAGGCGTGAATGATCTGCTCGATAATCTGGAATTAACGGAAAGCCTAGCACGAGCGGATATTGCCGCAGCGCGGAAAAAGCAGAAGCAACTTACTCTGCGTTTGGAACGCATGACAGGTCATGCAATCGCTAAGGGTTTATCGCCCGATCAACTTTTCGATGCTGGTGTCATTAAGACCCAATGGGCGGATATAAACCTTACCCACTTTTCCAGTAGTAAGTCTGCTCCGGTAGCAGGTCAATATTTCCGTTTTGAAGATAGTCATACGGCGAGTCATTGTGTCGCACAACATCATGCAGCCAAACGCTTAAATGATGAATACGAGCAGCGACAAGCCCGTAAGCAAGCAGAGGCCAAGCGCAAAGACGAACAGACGACTCAGGAGCTTAAAGCCCTAGTCGCGTCCATTAAGGAGCTATAAGCATGCCTAAAGACCTGGAGATTATCAGTAGCGCCGTTGGCGAAATCCTCAAAACCGAGAAACAGGCTAATGATGTGCGTTTCTCGGCACTCGCAGATCAGATTCAAAAGAAACAGCCTGAAACGCAATTCCTTCACGAGCAACTACGCCACAAGATCAAAACCTTTAATGATCTTCTTGCTGTTTACCGTGACCACCAGAACCATGTTGTGAAGCATGGATTTAATGGAGTGGTACAGAAAGGTATTTCCAGATGAATACTTACCAAATGCTCCAGCATGAAACCGCGCATATAGTCGGAAGCATTGCCTATGTTGCGCTCCAGGCATTGCTCGCAGATGGGAATGTCGAAGCTGCGCTCAAAGGGTATGGTGTTCACTACGACCACGATACCGG
>DAITOW010000459.1:0-1578 GCA_036833965.1 Oleiphilaceae bacterium | reverse complement strand
GTTTTCAGTAAAGGGCAATATCAAAAGCAGTTTTGGGTGCTGGAGCCTGAAACACAATGCTTTACGATGCTGGGAATTCATGGCCAATTTGCTTGGTGTGACTTACAGCATCAGATTCTGATTGTTGGCGTGGGCTCGTATCCTCGCCAGGATGGCACACTGATGATGACGACGCTCCGGCAGTTATGGCATACCATTCGAGATAAAATCATACAGTCGTAATCGGATTCTTATTTCTGCTCCTGTCCGGGAGCATAGCGATTGAGCCAGTCGCTGATTCGCTTGATAAGAAAATTGTCGCTGCCCGATCCTAATGGTGCGGAGAGTTTGAGCTGCTGATAGGCTTTGAATTCTCCAGCCCGAGCCCCCGCTTTGCGCTCTTCCGCTTCTGCGTTTTGGGTAACGGATGATGACCTGTATATGTCCAGTATCGGCGCTGGAAAGTTGTTGCCCAATGCGTTCGCAAAATCGTTGTTCAAACGCGGTGGAAGTTTGGGTTCCAGCAGAATGATCGAGAAACCTTTCGCTTTAAGCTCTGATTCCCGGCTCTGCAGATAGTCGATTGTCAGCTCTGCGCTTTCGCCAATGGCGATCACAGCAATATTCTGAAAGCCTTGTTGTGCAAGATAATCCAGTGCGGCTTGCAGATGCACCAATGCTCGTTCTTCATACGGCGCGATAGAGCCACCCTGTTCGGGGGGGGCTTTGAGGTCTATATCAACAGCGGTTTCGCTCTCGTTCTGACCTTCACTTGAGTCCTCTGCACTATCTTGTGTATTCGAATTGCCTTGAGCACGACTTCCTGCAGCAGTTGCCCGAATGATGGCGTCATTGGTTTCAAATTCGGATATGGTTTTAACGTCGAGCTCCCGTTCTGGCGGACTTTCCAGTTGTGGCCATGGCAAGCTTACTGAAAGTGTCAGCCAGCCATCGTAGGGAAGGCTATGTCGCAGGCTTCGGACCTGGTTTGGCCAGTCGGCATGCTGTGATGTTTGCGGCACGATTATCGCTGCTCCCTGAGTTTTGGCTGCTTTCGCCTTGATTTTTAATGCCAGGCTTTTGACTGTGCTCGCGGCGCCGGGGTACTTGATATCCAGCCACACAATCTGCTCTTCGGGACTGCTTTTTGCCAGAGCCTGATTGAAAGCCTGCTCTTGACGCAGAAGCTCGGGTAACGGTTCTTCTCCTACATCTGCAGGCTCGACGTTGCTATTCTCATCGAGTTCTGCGCCAATGCTTTGGGTCAGATCCGGCATTGTTTCCTCTGCGACGCATACTCCGATACTTGCTAAGATGATGAGGGACGCTGCGGTGATCGTTATGGAGAGGCGGCTTGTTATTTGTTTAGCGATTGCATACATTGCGCGCGAAGACCCAAATTTAATTGATTGAGGTGGCTATGCCTGATTTAACCATGCCTGATTTTAAGATTGCACCATCCATCTTATCGGCCGATTTTGCTCGACTTGGAGAAGAAGTTGAAAACGTTTTAAGTGCCGGTGCCGATATTGTCCATTTTGATGTGATGGATAACCACTATGTACCAAATCTTACGATTGGGCCAATGGTTTGTCAGGC
>DAITOW010000458.1:0-1599 GCA_036833965.1 Oleiphilaceae bacterium | reverse complement strand
GAAGTCGCCTGTTAAAACGGCAGTCTTGACGAGTTGTTTGGCCATCACAGAAAGTGCTTTGTTACCTCCTTCCTGCTTGGCCAGATAGTCCTGCTTTCGATTGTCGGGTAGGCCGAGATATTTGTTGATGAAGCGCGCAACAGCAATGTAGGGTTCGTGACTATATTGTTCGAAAAACTGCCATTGGTGTATTTTTGCGCGCGCCCAGATGTCGGCGGGATAATAGGTGCTGCCTTCGCAAAGATAATTCAAAATAGCATTGGATTCGCTAAGCGTTTCCCCGTTCTGGAGTTCCATGAGAGGGATCTTGCCGTTCGGGTTTTTTTCTAGGAATTCGGGGGTGCTTGTTTCACCTTTGAGGATATCAACGTCGATCCAGTCAAAGCGGATATTTAGCAGGCTTGCGGCAAGAATCAGCTTGTAACAGTTGCCTGATTGGCGATCTCCATATATTTTCATGCCCGATCCATCGTTGTCGCTATTGACGGCAGTGTAGCAAGTGTCATGGTTTAAGGAAATCCTATGTCCAAGTGGTATCAGATTGAAGGTTGTGAAGGACTTGAATACGCGCGGTATATTGTTCCGAATTTCGCATCAAATACGATAGTTGTTCGCGGGCAGGAGGGCGTCGTAACAGTGATTAGTCCTGGTGCAAGTCTGCTGGAAAGTTTTGCGGGAAAGTATCCGGAACTGGATCAGGATCAAGGCCGGAATTTACGCATTGTGATGCCAAACAGTTACCACTTTATGGGCGTGAATGTCTGGCGTGAGCGCTACCCGAAAGCGCAATTGTTCGCATCCAAAAAGGCAATTGCGCGTTTGGCCAAAAAAGGGATCAATGGAATTAGCGAGCTTCAGCGCGGCATACCTAATATGCAGGGACGGGCTTTTTGGGCGGTGCCTCCCGGGCATCGAGGCGGGGATGTCTGGCTTTGCTTGCCACTTTCTGCCGGCGGGTGGGTATGGGTTACTTGCGATAGCTTTCTGCATTACCCAAGGATGTCGAATCAGCCAATCGCTCGCCTCGTTCAGCGGGTAATGGGTGCTGCGCCCGGTTTGAAGTTGAGTAGAGTAATCAAATATTTGTTAATGACTGATCGTTCGGCTTTCAAGGCTTGGTGCAGCAAGTTTTTGGATAGTTATCCGCCGACTGTGTTGCTACCTTCGCATGGCGAACCGTTGATCGACAAAGAGTTGCCACAGAAACTCCAGGAGCTCATCGAATCCCGACTATAAGTGCTGTTTGAGTGCCCAGTCGACATGCTGTCGTACCAGTTCCGAAGGGTCGTTGGCGCGTTGTTTTAATGATTCGGTCACCAAAGGGCTGGTTGGCGCATTTCCTAGCGCCACGGCAATGTTGCGTGACCAGCCTTCATAGCCTGCACGTCGGATCGCAGAGCCTTCAGTGTTTGAAAGAAATTCCTCCTCGCTCCAGGCAAACAGTTCTGTGAGTCTTGCTTCATCCAGCTTATTTCGCGGAGCAAAATCGGCTTCCGCACTCAGTTGGGCAAAGCGGTTCCAGGGGCAGACAAGCTGACAATCATCACAGCCAAAAATACGGTTTCCCATCGCTTTGCGCAGTTCTAGCGGTATTTCGCC
>DAITOW010000457.1:0-1627 GCA_036833965.1 Oleiphilaceae bacterium | reverse complement strand
GATATGCCTCCGCAAACACGACAGCTAATCGACAACTTGTCCAAACTGATGCGCAATAAGTCCGCCGTGAGGGATCGCGTTGACAAGCTCTCACCAGACAATGGAGCCTTCAGTTTTTACTCTTCCATAAACCAAACGGCACTAAATGCGATCGAAGGCCTTCAAACGAGTATCAACAATACAGCTTTGAGCAAAAATTATTACTCTTACTTGCATACACTTTGGGTGAAAGAGCGTGCCGGACAGGTTCGCGGGATGATGAATGGAACCTTTAAAAGCGGTGCACTGTCTGACGCGCGCAAGGCAACCATCAAAGCCTATATTGCAAGTCGTCAGGATCACCAATTCAAAGCAATCGCTTTCGCTCCACCAGAGCAATTGGCTGCATTTGAAAAATTAACGAACTCCCCTCCGTACAAGCAGGTTGACAGCGTTGAGCGCATGATTTTGTCTGATAGCGGAAAAATTTCGGATATTGATGCTAGCATCCGCGAAAACTGGTTTCCTATAGCGACCGAGAGTATAAAAACAGCCAAACAAATCGCCGATGCGATGGCAGCAAACCTCAAACAGACTGCTGAAGAAAATGTCATTAGTGAGACCACAAGCCTTCTGATTGATTCGACCTTGCTGGTGCTTCTTCTGGCAATCATCAGCATTTATGTTGTTTGGCAGGTAAGGGATATATCCCGAAGGCTAGCCCATCTTACCAATGGTCTTTCAAGCGCGATGAATCAGGGCGAATTTTCAATGCGTACCAACGATCCGACCAAGGATGAGCTTGGAAAGATTTCACAGTCCGTGGACTCGTTTATGACACTGCTTTGTGAGCTCATCTCAGATCTGCGACAGATGTCCGAAAATCTGAGCCGCCGATCAGAGGAATTAGCAGAGATAACGGCCAAAAACCGCCATTCTATTGATGCTCAAAACCAGCAGACCCAAGTCGTAGCCAGCGCGATTACAGAGATGTCCGCAAGCATTGCGGAAGTCGCCAAGTCAACACAGGACGCCGCAGATGCAACAAGGTCTGCATCTACCGCGTCACAGCACGGCGAGCAAACAATAAGGCGCACGATTGAAGAGATCTTACAGCTGAACAATGCCATTCAGGAAGCGGATCAAAGCATTGATCAGGTCGCAGAAAACTGTAGCCAGATTGAGACCATCCTCGACACAATTCGGGGTATTGCCGAACAAACCAACCTACTTGCACTCAATGCTGCAATCGAAGCAGCCCGTGCGGGCGAGCAAGGCCGCGGTTTCGCCGTCGTTGCTGACGAAGTACGATCACTGGCACAGCGAACACAGATTTCAACCGAAGAGATCAATGGCATGATTGAAGCATTGCGCTCTAGTACCGCTTCAGCGCGTCAGAAGATGGACATAAGCAAAAATTCTACCGAGCAGTGTAAAGAACATTCTGAGGAGTCAGGCGAAGAAATTGCGCGCATATCCTCCTTGAACGACAACATACTTGCCCTTTCTACTCAGGTGGCTACGGCCAGTGAGCAGCAAGCACATGTCGCTGAAGAGCTAAGCAGCAGTATTGTGGCAATTAGTGACAATGCACAGAGTTTGAATCAAATCTCAACATTCTTCGAAACCGAAGGACACGAACTTAAAG
>DAITOW010000456.1:0-1651 GCA_036833965.1 Oleiphilaceae bacterium | reverse complement strand
ATATTCCGGCGATGCAAAGCACTGATGAACTTTTTATAACTGCCCGGCTTTTCCGGCAGGGTGACCGCCAAAATCGCTTCGCGCTTTTCACCAATTTCCGTTCGCTCTGAAATGTAACGCAAGCGATCAAAATTCATATTGGCACCCGAAACAACCGTCAGCAGATTCTCATCCTGAATCCCTGTTTGCTCGACATACTTCTTCAGCCCGGCAACACCGATCGCGCCCGCTGGTTCGGCAATCGCCCGGGTATCATCAAAAATATCTTTGATCGCAGCACAGATTTCGTCTGTGCTCACCGTAATCACTTCATCCACATGGTTCTTGCAGATGTCAAAAGGCAGCTTGCCGATCTGACGAACAGCAACACCATCCGCAAAAATGCCTACCTGATCCAACACGACACGTTTGCCCGCCTTTTTTGCCGCCAACAAACAGGCCGCATCCTCTGGCTCAACGCCGATGACTTTTATCTCAGGGCGCAAATACTTGATGTAGGCTGCCATACCGGCGATCAAACCGCCGCCACCACAGGGAACAAATACCGCATGTGCCGGCTCGGTATGCTGCTTCAAAAGCTCCATCGCTACCGTGCCCTGCCCTGCAATCACATCTTCATCGTCATACGGTGGAATGTAGATGAGCCCTTTTTCCTTCACCTGCTCTTGCGCATAAGCTGAGGCCTCATCAAAGGTATCCCCAATCAGAACCACTTTCGCGCCTCTTGCTTTTACAGAGCTGACCTTTATTTCCGGCGTCGTTTTTGGCATGACAATCGTTGCCTTGATACCAAGGGTTTTTGCTGCAAGAGCCAAGCCCTGTGCGTGGTTACCTGCTGACGCAGCGATAACGCCCTTGGCCTTGTCCTCATCACTTAATTGTCTGACTCGATTGTAGGCACCACGCAACTTGAAAGAGAAAACCGGCTGCAAGTCTTCCCGCTTCAAAAAAATCTGATTACCGAAACGCTGCGATAAACTTCTTGCAGGTGTGAGTGGCGACTCAATGGCCACATCATAAACACGCGCATCCAAAATTTTCTTGATATATTTATTCAACATAACTAATTCATTTTCCGCAGCAAATTTTCTGGCCAAACAAGCCATAACTCTAGAAACAGTGCGCCATGTTAACTAAATTTACGCTGTATAACGAGTGGATAAACGCGCATTCCTCTGCTATTACTAACTGTCTCACAGACAAAAAATAAAGCCGCCTTCCTCCTATGAGTTGGACCCCTGTTTTTCAAAGTCAGCAAGGACGTTGCAGTGAAAAAAGCTAAGAACAAGCAAAATATCTTGGTTGTCGACGATTCTCGCACCAATCTGCTATTGATGGAGTCGATTCTGGAAGCGACCGGAGCGCGCGTATTTTTGGCATCTTCAGCAGAAGAAGCACGCAAGGTGCTCCAACGCCATGATCTTGCCTTGATTTTTCTCGACATCATTATGCCCAAAGTCTCGGGTTACGAATTAGCCAAGGAGATACATTCCCTACCCCGCAGTCGATACGTTCCCATCATACTGGCGACTGCCCGAAAAATTGAAAACGAGGACCTCAAGCAAGGCTATCAATACGGGGTGGTAGATATCCTGAACAAGCCTTTGGTGCCCGAGATCATCATTCATAAGGCGAACGTTTTCCTGCAAAT
>DAITOW010000455.1:0-1653 GCA_036833965.1 Oleiphilaceae bacterium | reverse complement strand
TTTCCTCGAGCGTTGTTTGCGTGAAATCATTGAATTTGATTTTGACAAAGCGACCACTGATGTTTTGTTCGGGCTTTAGCTTGGTGCTTCGGCTTGTGAGCTCTTCGTAGAGTTTTTGGAACAAGCTACTAAACAAGTCGGAGGAAACAAGGTCTTGCTCGAAGGTGCGCTCCACAGAAAGAGACTTGCGTTGACGCTCGGTGTTGACAGGACGATCATCGATACCCAATGCCAGTTTTGCGAGCCTGCTACCGTACTTGCCGAAATCACGAGTGAGCTCATGTTCCGGCACCTGCCGGAGTTCGTTACAGGTTTTGATCCCGAGTTTCAGAAGCTTCTCTTCGGTAACTTTGCCAACGCCGTTAATTTTTCCAACTGGCAAGTCTTTTACAAATGCGTCAACCTGACGAGGCTCGATCACGAATAAGCCTGCCGGTTTGTGCCAGTCGCTTGCGACTTTGGCTAAAAATTTGTTCGGGGCAACGCCTGCAGAGACCGTCAACTGCAGTTGTGATTTTATTTCTTCCTGTATTGCTTGGGCGATGCGGGTTGCGCTGCCCCGATATTGCTCACAATCGCTGACATCCAGATACGCTTCATCCAGTGAAAGCGGCTCGATCAGCGAGGTGTACTTTCGAAAGATTTCATGCATTTGTTGGGATGCCTCCCGGTAGGCGGTAAACCTTGGTTTAATGAAAATCAGGGAGGGGCAGAGCTTTAACGCTCTTGAGGACGGCATGGCGGAGCGCACGCCGAACCCTCTCGCGATGTAATTGCAGGTAGCGACCACTCCGCGGCCTCCCGGATTGCCGCCCACTGCAATCGGGTGCTGTTTCAACTCGGGATTGTCTCGCTCTTCAACGCTGGCGTAGAAGGCATCTGCATCTATATGTATTATCTTGCGCATGGCGCGCTAGTTTAAGCAAAATTCATGGGCTCGTCTGTCGTGAAAGTAAAAAGAGTTGATTGATTTTTTTAGGAATGGAGTTTTAAAGGATGCCGATTGAACGCTATGAGCTGGATACAGTCGTTATCGGAGCAGGTGTCGTCGGAGTAGCGGTAGCAAGGTCTCTCGCCATAGCAGGTCGCAGTGTTTGGATAGTTGATAAGGAAGACAGCTTTGGGCGTCATACATCTTCGCGCAACAGCGAGGTGATTCACGCCGGCATTTACTATCCCTCCGATTCCTTAAAAGCGAGATTGTGTGTTCAGGGAAAAGAGTTGCTCTATGCGTATCTTGCAGACAAGTCCTTACCCTATGCACGTTGCGGTAAATTGATTGTTGCATCGAGTACAGAGCAGTCCGGGCGCCTTGGTGCGATCTCAGAGCAAGCTTGTGTTAATGGCGTTACTGACTTGCAATTACTTTCCACATCTCAAGTGGTCCGCCTGGCACCCGAATTGAAGGCTAGTGCTGCTCTTTATTCTCCCTCAACGGGAATTGCGGATAGCCATGCTTATATGCAAAGCCTGTTAAATGATGCTGAGATGCTGGGTGCCACTTTTCTTCCGGGTACAGAGGTGCGTTTGCTCACTGTCAGCCCGGAGTGTTTTGAGTTAGAGCTCCTGGGGCAAAACGCAATCGTAAGATGCTCTTCATTAGTTAACGCCGGCGGTTTGTTCTCGACCTCCTTGCTCGCAGAAGTTGATAGC
>DAITOW010000454.1:0-1660 GCA_036833965.1 Oleiphilaceae bacterium | reverse complement strand
GGGTGTGCACATCGATGCCAATGGACTTGTCACCTATGTCGAAATACTCGAGACAAGTAATGTCTCAGTGCTCGACTTTGCTGCTTACTCAACGGTGAAGGATAACTGGCGCTTTTCACCCGCTGATGAAGATGAGCGTGATTTGCGGGGCTTCGTTACGGTGCCAATCTCTTTTCGGATCAATTAATTGTTGACTGAATACCTCTACACTCGTAAAGTCGCAGCCCTGCTTGAGGTGCTCAATCGTTAGTTCATAACGGGCGAGTGAAACGGGAAGATTGGTGTAAATCCAACGCTGCCCCCGCAACGGTAAGCAAGTAAAGTTTGGCATCCTAGCCACTGTGCAGACAGCATGGGAAGGCCGCCAAACCAGGGCATAAAGCCTGACTTGTGAGCCCGGAGACCGGCCTGAAGCGAATCCAGGATCGCGGAGGGCTGATCATCGGGAACACAGATCTCAAACTCTGTTTCTTTGTCTTTTTCTCCCTTCGCATAACTTTAAAGAGCATGCGTGGGTGCGTGCGTAAGAATGGACAAGAAACAGTGAAAGCCTCTAATAAAATCAAAGCCCTCATTTCAGGGATTCTGGTCGCTAATACGGCCATCGCTTCCGAAAATGCAATCGAGCACGAAACCGTTGTTGTAACCGCAAACCGCGTTGCAACAACCGCCGATGACACAATATCCAGCGTCACAGTTATCACGCAGGAAGAAATTCAACGCAGTCAGGCGCGCTCATTACCCGAGTTGCTGCAATCCCGTTCCGGTATTTATTTTGGTAGCAGTGGAGGTCGCGGTTCGCTTTCGTCTGCGTTTGTGCGTGGCACCAATTCTGACCATGTGGTGGTTTTGGTCGATGGTGTAAAGGTCGGTAGTGCGACCAGTGGGGCGATTTCATGGCAGTCGTTGCCCGTCTCCCAGATTGAGCGAGTGGAATTTGTGAAGGGGCCGCGAGCAAGCCTGTATGGTTCAGAGGCTTTGGGTGGTGTGGTTCAGGTTTTTACCAAAAAGGGGACTGCCCAGGCATCCAAATCTCTCAGCGTCTCGGCCGGTAATCTTGGTACAGTGCTTGGATCTGCTGACTACTCAAGTACGGCGGGAGACTTGCGTTATTCCGTCGGATTGAGCGCAGAGACAACACAGGGTTACGACGCATGTGATGCGCAAGCCGGTACCGCCTTTGCAGGCTGTTTTACCGATGAGCCTGATGATGACGGCTATCAGAATAAGGCGGCCCATATAAACCTGGCTTACCGTTTAGGTTCCGCAACAGAGCTAAGTTTTACCGGTCTTGAAAGTGATGATGAGCTGGAGTTTGATGGCGGCTTTCAAAACGAGTCCGAAAGCCGCACTTCTGTTTACGGGCTAGGGTTGAATCACTCCATCAGCAATCATTGGCTTGTTGATCTTAAGCTCAACCACAGCGAAGATCGATCGGATAATTTCAAGGACGGTATATACACTGGCTCATTCGACACGAAACGGCATTTTGCGAGCTTTATTAATGAGCTTGCACTCACCGATACGGCCAACCTTTTTCTTGCCGCGGACTTCCAAAAAGATCACGTTGACTCGAATACCAATTACGCAAAAACAGAGCGCGAAAATATTGGTTATGCGGCGCAATATATGGATTCCTTCGGTGCGCACAGTTATGAGA
>DAITOW010000453.1:0-1668 GCA_036833965.1 Oleiphilaceae bacterium | reverse complement strand
CAAGATTCAACTCATGCCACGAGGCAAATACCCTCAGCGGCATGGATTTTACCAATCGAAGCACTTCTAACTGAAAATGCACATCAAGATGATTGGTCGGCTCATCCATCACCAACAAACGTGGCTCTTGCAAAATAGCGCGCGCCAGAAATACTCGCTGCTTCTCACCTCCAGATAGGTTCGCAAACAGGGCTTTCTCAAAGGCTTGAAGCTCCATCTCGACGATCAAGCGATCTATGCGCTCAACATCGTGTTGAGAGTCCATCTCAAACAAACCTTTGTGAGGTGTCAGGCCCTGAGCGATTACATCACGCACCGTCAAGCCCATATGCTCGCTCTGCTCTTGCAATATCACGGCAGTTTGTCGGGCCGCCTGTTTGGCTGACAAGGACCAGATACCCTGACCATTTACAAAAACCTCTCCGCTATCTGGTTTGTGCACCCGATAGACACAACGCATCAGCGAAGACTTGCCGGCACCATTCGGACCGATCAAACCGACAAACTTACCCTCATCAATACGAAGATTGATTCTATCGAGAATCCTGCGTCGCCCTCCTCCACTATCCCGAGTCGGAACGCTCCAGGAGATGTTTTGAATATCGAGCATACTCAATGTGCTTGCCCTTCTTTTAGAGAGCCGCTAAAGGAATCCGCATCCAGAAAAGACATTAGCTTGCGCATATCCATTGCATCTTCAAAGGCATCTGCAAGGCGATCAAGAGAGGCTTCGCGAATTGCGTGGTAGTCCAACTCTTGTTGAGCATGAAGCCCAGCCCAAGCCAACACACCATTCAAAGCTTGAGGATTATCAAACAGGCCATGCCAATAGGTGCCGGCAATTTGCCCATCGCCACTCACTGCGCCATCAAAACGCCCGTCATTATATTCGATAAAGGGACTAAGTAAGGCATCCCCGCACGTACGTCCGGCATGAATCTCATAACCTTCGACAATCGCACCACCGCCAATAGCATCAACGATCTTTCCTTGAACACGTTTGAGTTCTTTTTCTTTAGTGAGCGTTGTCTGCATATCCAGATAAGCAAAGCCACGCGAAGAACCGGCTTCGCCTTCAATTCCGTGCGGATCGTCTATGAGCTCACCGAGCATTTGGTATCCGCCACATATTCCGAGTACGCGACCACCATAACGCAAATGCTTTTGCAGTGCCTCTTCCCAGCCCTGCTCGCGCAAAAAAATGAGGTCGTCTCGAACCGATTTAGAGCCGGGCAAGATGATCAAATCGGCAGGAGGTATCTCGGAGCCAAACGGAACATAGTGAAAATTGACCTCAGGATGCAGCCTCAAGGGCTCAAAATCCGTGTGATTGCTGATTCGCGGCAGGACCGGCACGACCACATTGAACGCACCTTTTCCGGGGCTTTGCTCCTGCGGCAGCGCATCCTCTGCATCGAGATTTAGACCGTGCAAATATGGCAGAACACCCAAGACCGGTTTACCTGTTTTTTGTTCGAGCCATTCCAGGCCATTCTCGAGCAGTTTGATGTCCCCCCGAAAACGGTTGATGACAAAACCCACAACGCGCTGCTGTTCACTTTCGCTCAGCAAAGCCAGAGTGCCAACCAAATGCGCAAACACACCGCCCTTGTCGATATCAGCAACAATAATCACGGGGCAATCCACCGCCTCCGCAAAGCCCATGTT
>DAITOW010000452.1:0-1673 GCA_036833965.1 Oleiphilaceae bacterium | reverse complement strand
CAACAGGGATCATTAAAAGTGCGTTGAAGCAGGGGATAAGCAAGGGAATCGGAAAGTACGCGAAATCCTAGCCCATCAAGCGATCAATCGTTGAGCCTAATGCCGCCAAATCAATGGGTTTCGAGAGAAATCCATTCATTCCCGCTTCGAAGCAGAGCATACGGTCTTCTTCGTCGCTGTGGCCGGTGAGCGCAACGATGGGTGTTAATTTATGGTCCGCGCCTGCATAGCCCCTTCTGATTAACTTGGTTGCCTTGAATCCGTTTAGTTCGGGCATCTGGCAGTCCATCAGGATAAGTCCGATATCATGCCCCTCGTCTTTCAATAGAATGTCGAGAGCAAGCAAGCCGTTTTCAACAATGGTGTGCTCAACTCCGATATCGCTCAATAAGGCGCTGGTTACCAGTTGATTTACGGGGCTGTCTTCGACAAGTAACACTTTCATAGTATCTTGTTGCATCGCTATTCTTAATTTTTAGCAAGGGTTTATGTTTGTACCAAAGAGCGTAGTACAAAAGAATTGTGGCGTGGGCTAGTAAGTTAAAAAAAATCGCCTATTTTTGTAGCCATATATAACCGAATGTATATAGGTGGGATTCGTTGCTATTCCGAAATATTTTTTATGCTTGTGGTGTCTCTTTAATGCTGAGTCCGTTCGCTCAGGGTAGCTATCAAAATGAGGCTTATGGTCTCTTTGGTAAGAGTTCCACAGACTCTGAACAGCACCATAAGGACGAAGATGTCGATTATTATCAAGGAGGTTATAGTTACTTTCTAAATCCGGTTGAAATTTACACAGACCTTCCTGCGGAATCCACGTTTTTTTCGCGCAGCCCAAAAATCGTACTTGAAGCAGATCGATCAGTACGAGTCCCAAAAGATGACTTTCTGAAAACCCGTGTTATTTATGACTGGAGCGATCCAGCTGTCAATCATCGTTTGCGCATCGGCGCTGCCTATGGGCAGCACAAGAGTGAATCGGACAACCGCCACATGAATGGCGGGCTCGCCGGTGTGTCGGTTTATTTTCTGGGAACTGGCAAAGCCGATTTCGATACTTCCTATGTCTCTGGGGACGGGTTTAATGTCAGTGAGACGACCATACAGTTTCGGCAAGTGTATACCGCTTATGACAACGATATCGTCTTTGAACTAGGTTTGCGCTATGACGCTTATCGTAATCCGCATATCAGGGTTGGCCGAAGGGCTTCAGGGTTTTATGAGAATTCATGGAATGGCAGGTTAGGTTGGTATTTTTCGCCTTCTTTCCAGTTTGGCTTGGGACACGAGGCATATACACGCGACTATCGCTACTCAAAAGATAGTAGTTCCAAAAATGTGCTTTTGGTTTACAGCGAATGGACGCCAAGTGTAAACATCAGCCTCTTTATTGAAGGTGCCGTGGATCGCGAAGTGATCGATCTCGCCACTTCGGATCAAAACGTCACAGATGATACGGCAAGGCTGGATGTGGGCGCGAAGTTCCGATTTTAATCGGATACGCGCCCGGTAAAGACTGGTAGATAATTGTCAGGAAACTTTGTAGAAGCTGATTTTGTTTGCCAACGAATCTGCGAGCTCTTTCAGTTCGTGTCCTTCGGTTTCGACGAATGTTGCGCTTTGATTCAAACTCTGTGCATTGTCACTAATTGCCACAATACTGCTGCTTAGCT
>DAITOW010000451.1:0-1701 GCA_036833965.1 Oleiphilaceae bacterium | reverse complement strand
GCGAATGAGCTATTGATCAACGATGAGATTGATTGCCTTGTTGTGATTGGCAGCCGATTGGGACAAATCAATACCATGGGCTGGAGCAACAAACTGGTTGAGCATCGAAAGCTGATCCAGATTGATCTCGATCCTGATCATTTGAATCGAACGTATGTGGCGGATCTGGCTTTGGTGAGCGATGCCGATGCCAGCCTTGAATATCTTGTTTCACCGAGGGAACAGGGACAGGCGCAATCCCGTTTACTGGCATCAAGACAAGAACGGCTGGAATGGCTGCAAGAGCAACGGCAGCAAAAACCGACGTTTTATGATTCGGATAACTGTCGCTCGAACGCACTGCCAATGCATCCTACAAGAGCCATTCATGCGCTTGACGCGATGATGCCGGAGAGCACGCAACTGTTTGTGGACAATGGCGCGCATACGTTTTTTGCGACCCATTACTGGACAATGCGTAAGCCCTGGCAGTATTTCAATATCATCAAGTATTCCGGTGCGATGGGCTGGGCAATTGCTGCAAGTATTGGTGGCAAGCTGGCGAGGCCGAACGACCCTGTTGTCGCGGTGGTGGGCGATGGTTGTATGCTGATGCAGGGCATGGAAATCCAGACTGCCGCAAGATATGGCTTGAAAGGCATGATTTTCGTGGTTCTGAATAACAAGGCGCATGGCAACCCCAAGCTCAGGGCGCAGGGTTTTACACCAGAAGCGGAAGCCTTAACGAATATTGTTGATCACAACTGGGCGGCGTTTGCCGAGTCGCTTGGCGTGAAAGGTTTGACGGTGTCAGATCCTCAAAAACTGGAGGACTGCTATCGTGCAGCGCTTAATGCCGAGGGGCCGGTGTTGATTGATGTGAAATGCGGCTTGTATCCAACACCGACCAAGGTGTTTGATGAAACCTTTATGGATGAGTTCAATCGTTATATTGATAAGCGGTCTGTGCAAGGCTCAACGATTCAGCACGGCGAAGAAACAGAAGAACAGGCAGGACAATGTCTATGAGTAAACCAAACGAAAACCTTCATTCAACAGAAGACCGCAAAGACGTCATTGCCAAACTTCAGGACTTAGCACCAGACTTCGTGGGTATGATCTCCAACTTCGCGTTGGGCGAGGTGTATGATCGACCTGCTTTGGATGGTAAGCATAAAGAGCTGATTGCCATTACTGCGCTGATCAGTCTTGGCTCCGAGCGTTTGCAAGGGCATCTGGAATCTGCGCTGGCCGAGGGCTTTTCAAAAGAAGACTTGGCCGAGGTGATTATGCTTTCGAGTATTTACCTGGGCTTTCCAAGAGCGATTGATGCGATGTTGGTGTTGCACCGCATCACGGATAATCAGGCCTGATCTACGGATTGAGCTAACCGAAGAGCGATGGGCGAGAGAGCTTCAGTTTTGGCGAAGCTCGGCGTTAATCAATGTAATTTTCTACCAGCGCAGAAAAGGCCTCGGATTGTTGAAAAGCTTTGATTTCATCCCAAAAGCGCTCTGCGGTTTCAGTCTGTTTCTCATAAAATTGTTTGGAAAATAGCAGGTAATAGTTCTTCTCTCTGACCGGAGGGAAGACCTTGACGATTTCCTTTAACGCTTCCGGATGCTTTTTGATGTATGCATCAAACACGGTTTCCAGAGCAACAAAACCGCCAACCCTTTTGTTGAGGAGTAGTTCTGGCGCCTTGGCATGTGCGGGGATCTC
>DAITOW010000450.1:0-1708 GCA_036833965.1 Oleiphilaceae bacterium | reverse complement strand
TAGCGCGTTTTCCAAGGCGTATAAGTTATGGACAGGCTGCTCTCCTATGGAGGTAAGAAAAGGATGCCAATTAACAAGTTTGGCTAATTATGACGAACAACAGACAACTACCGACCTAGTCTAGTGATTGCTGATTGTGCGTTAATAAGGACTCCAAGCGGCACTAACTGAGAATAAAAAATGAGGTTGTAGATGTCCGAAGATTTAACCGCGCTAAACAAACAGGCAATTGCAGCGGCACACCAATACATGGGCGGGGTTGCCTGGTTCACTGTGGCGTTTACTTTTTTGGTCGTTGTTGCGTTTGTCCTGCACCTGGCGGCTTTCGCTCAAGGGTATGTGCCCGTTTGGGTCGCTGTCTTGATAATGGCTGCGTTAACCTATGCCTCATATACGCCTTTGCATGAAGCGGCGCATGGCAATATCCATGGTAACAAGGAAGACCTTAAGTGGCTGAATGATTTGTGTGGCTATTTGGTTGCACCGATGATTTCTGTCCCTTATGCCTCGCATCGTCATGAGCATTTTACGCATCATCGTTATACGAACCAGCCAGATAAAGATCCGGATTTTGTAATCAGTGGCATCCGTAAAGGGCCGTTATCAGCATTCCTTACCATCCTGAAGTTTATTTGGGTACAGAACAGTTTTTTCGCCAAGTACAAATGGACCGATGCCTCGATTAAAGATCGCGCGATTTATGTTTTTGAAGTTGTATTTTCCATTTCGTGGCGAGCGCTGTTTATTACGTTGATTGATCAACCCGGCACTGCCTTGGTGATATTGCTGGGGTATTTGATGGGTGGAGCTTTTACTGCGTACTGGTTCGCTTATCGTCCGCATTTACCTTACAAAGAGCCAAAGCGATACCGAAACACAAACAGCCTGATCATGCCCGTGTGGATGAAGCCTTTTGAGTGGATCTGGTTGGGACAAAACCTGCATTCCATTCACCATCTTTTTCCGCGCGTGCCTTTTTATAAATATCATGCGCTGCACAAGGAAATTGAGCCGGTTCTTCGCGCGCATGGCACGCCAATCATTGGGATATTTAATCGTAAAGTAACATAGCGACTTCTCAACACGACGGCGTGGACGAAAAGCCTCGGTGTAAAGTGCTCTCTTATTCAGTCTCCAATGGCGGTTCGTCCAGGAAAGTGTGCGGAGCAACGTGGCAGGCAGACGATGCTTGTGTGTGCTACTTATGCGCTTCTTCTATCGTGTGAGCGGCTTGATCGCTCACTACTTCCATCGCAACGGCAGTTGTTCTGGGAACTGGTGTGAATTCACTGCGATCGTCTTCTATCACGCGCTCAGAACGTTGTACTTGTTGTATGCAAAACAGGCTGAGGCAAAGAAGTATCACGAAGTTAAATGCAGGCATGCTATTTAAGCCTAAATTTTCAAGTAAAAAGCCGGTTACTACCGGGCTCACCATTGCTCCAACACCAAAGGTCAGCAGCAAGGAGCTTCCCATCGTTATAAAATCTTCCGGATCCGCTCGGTCGAGACATTGGGCGATGCTGATCGGATAGATTGAGAAGTACATGCCGCCAAACACAAACATGGCGCATAAAGTGAGAAGAAACGGAATTTGCGAGATGAAGATGGTTGATAACGCAAAGAGCGCAGCGATTATACTGAGGACTGCAATGGGATTTCGTCGGTCAAAACGCTCAGAGAGTAAGCCGGCGGGTAACTGGAAGCG
>DAITOW010000449.1:0-1710 GCA_036833965.1 Oleiphilaceae bacterium | reverse complement strand
ATCATATTTAGCGAACTCGACCGCATCATCACCTTCAATCTCTACAACAACAGACTGAAATACTCGTCGTTCACCACGATTAATTTCAACGACCGTTCCGCTGGCTGGCGAAGTAAAGAGAACCCCAGGAGTCTTTTTATCTTCAAAAAGTAATTGCCCACGTTTGACCTTATCACCAACCGCTACGGCCATGGTTGGTTTCATTCCGACATAGTCGAACCCAACGATACCCACGCGACTGACGGTTTTAGTGTCCGCAATCTTTTGCTCTGGTGCGCCAGCAATTGGAAGATCGAGGCCTTTATTAATTTTGACCATTAATCCCGCCTAAGCTTATAAAAATGAATTTTCCACCTTATGAAACACTGGGATACAGCAAAACCCAAGCGCTTGTTGCACGACTTTGTTGTGCATTCATTCAAGAACTAAAAGGTGAACCAAAAAATCGCGCCAATTATAAAGACGCGCCCTCTATTTTACTACTAGAAAGCGAAAAATAGAGCATCATTATGGCGCACGACGCGAAAACTATAGCCAATGATCCCTGTTATGCAATCCATGCATCAAACAGACCGACACAAAAAACCCACCATTGAGGTGGGTTTTTGCTATTAGCCCGGCAGCTACCTGATGCTCTCAGCAGCAATTAAGATTTGGCAGGAAATACCGGGTAGGAAATGCCGGCCATTTGATTGGCGATACGAACAACCTGAGCACTGTACCCAAACTCATTATCATACCAAACATACAAAATTACCCGACCATCATTCGCAATGGTAGCTTTAGCATCGACAATTCCAGCACGACGACTGCCAACAAAGTCCGTCGAAACCACTTCATCAGAATTTACATAATCGATTTGCTTGGCCAACTCGGAATGCAAACTTACCTCACGCAAATACTCATTCACCTGCTCCGCCGTCACGTCTTTTTCGACGTTCAAATTGAGGATCGCCATAGAAACGTTAGGCGTAGGAACCCGAATCGCATTCCCTGTCAATTTACCAGCCATCTCAGGAAGCGCTTTCGCAACCGCCTTCGCAGCACCGGTCTCGGTGATAACCATGTTCAAGGGTGCGCTTCGACCACGTCGGCTACCCTTATGATAGTTGTCAATCAAGTTCTGGTCGTTGGTGTAAGCGTGAACGGTCTCAACGTGGCCATTCTTGACTCCAAACGCATCGTTCATCACTTTTAGAACAGGCGTGATCGCGTTGGTTGTACAGGAAGCAGCCGACAAGATCTTATCAGAACTCTCAATTGCATCATTATTGATGCCATAAACGATATTCTTGATATCGCCTTTGCCAGGCGCAGTCAGAAGAACTTTTGCCGCACCTTTCGCCTTAAGATGCAAGCTGAGGCCGTCTTCATCTCTCCAAATACCAGTATTATCGATGACAATCGCATCATTAATTCCGTACTCGGTGTAATCCACCTGATCAGGACCAGGCGAGTAGATAACTTGTATGCAGTTACCATTCGCAATTATTTGGTTCTTTTCGTTATCAACAGCAATCGTGCCTTCAAAAGGACCATGCACCGAATCACGTCGAAGCAAGCTTGCCCGCTTCTCAAGGTCATTACTCGCATTGCCCTTGCGAACAACAATCGCTTTCAGGCGCAAGTTTGTACCGCCGCCTGCCTTTTCGATCAAAATCCTGGCCAACAAACGGCCGATTCGACCGAAACCATATAAAACAACATCGT
>DAITOW010000448.1:0-1733 GCA_036833965.1 Oleiphilaceae bacterium | reverse complement strand
TCTGGCTCTTTGCCAAATACACATCGCCCAACCGCAAATAAGTAGTACTGTACTTGGGTGCAATGCGCTGTGCGCGTTCAAGAGTCCGAATCGCCTGATCGAAGTCACCGGCCGCCAGTAGTTGTTCCGCCTGACTGATTTGCTGCTCGACCACATCCGGCACTTCCTGAGCCCGTGTCTGATAGCGTTCCTCTTTGTCAGGTGTATAGTCTTGCTCGCTTTTGGCAACTAGCACATGATCAGGCTTACTCGCGCAGCCTGTGAGCACAATCAGCGAAGCAACAACAAGAATATTTAGCGTGCGAACTAGAATTGAAACCATGAGCGAATCCAGTTTTTGATTGAGCCGGAGCGTTGACGACACGCTTGCCATTCGAATTCGGCACCGCTGCCCCAAATCGGAAGCGGCTGCGCGTTCTCGCAAGACTCGCTTGTCTCTTTCCAGGTCGACTGATCAAACCATCGAATTTGAATGTCTGAAGGAAGAGGCGTAGCAAGCGGATATTGGGGAACTGACGCCATGAAACTGGTCCATAATTTCAACGCGCCGGAGCTGCCGGTTAATCCGGTTGGCTCATTATTATCCTTACCTACCCAAAAGACCCCGAGATAATCGCCGGAGAAGCCCGCAAACCAGCTATCACGAAAGTCATTCGTTGTACCTGTTTTACCGGCGGTAAGTAACTGACTGGGTAGCGTATTATACGCGGAGCGACCAGTGCCATTGCGCATTACCTCCTGCATGCCGCTCTGCAAGAGATAACTCGCTTGCGGCGAGATCACCTGCTGCACTTCAAAAGTAAACCGCGTCAGCAGCTCACCCTGATGATTCGCTACCTCCCTGATCGCTCTCAGGGGCATGTTAAACCCGTTACTGGCAATTGTTTGATAGAATTTCGCGACCTCAAACGGTGTCATGGATTGCGAACCGAGAAGCAAGGAAGGATAAGGGTTCAATGCCTCCTTTACACCCAGCCGACTGAGCGTTTCATGTACCTTATCCAAGCCGATATCAATGCCTAGCCGAGCCGCAGCAAGGTTGTAGGAATTCGCCAATGCCTCAACCAGAGCAACCTCTCCATGCACCTTGTTATCAAAGTTGCTGGGCACCCAGCGTTCGCCGTTTTCAAATTCGAGAGCAAACGCTGCATCAGTAATCGGGGTCGCCAACTGGTAGCGATCGGGTTGCTCAAGAGCCGCCAAATAAATCGCGGGCTTAATCAGCGAACCCACCGCGCGCTCCGCATCCAGAGCACGATTAAAACCGTGGTATCTTGGTGTTCGCCCACCAACCATTGCCATCACTTCCCCAGTTCCAACTTCAGTAATCACCGCGCCGGCTTCCAGATCCGTTGAGGCAGATTGCTGACGCCGATCCAGATTTTTCATACCTTGTGTAATGGCACTCTCGAGATTTCGCTGAAGCTGGGGATCTAAGGTAGTGTAGATTTTTAAGCCCTCCCGACTAAGATCTTCAGGCTGATAATCACGACTAAGTTGTCGTTTGACCAAGTCGATAAAAGCAGGGTAGCGATTGGTCTGAAAACTGGGCTTCTCGGTGACACGCAAAGGTTCTGCTTGCGCTTTTTGAGCATCTGCAAGCGCAATCCAGTTATCCTGATTCATGAGAGATAACACCAAATCACGTCGTTCGCGCGCGCGCTTCGGGTGTCTTCGTGGGTCGTAATAGGATGGCCCCTTAAAAATCGCCACCAACAAGGCCGCTTCCTCAA
>DAITOW010000447.1:0-1735 GCA_036833965.1 Oleiphilaceae bacterium | reverse complement strand
TGTTGGATTGCGGGAAGCCTGGCTGAATGGACGGGTGAGTGAGGGTCGATCGGACTTTGAGTCTTTGCTTTTTCAGATCTCGACAGGGGATGGTGGCGCTTTGCTAAAAGCGTATCAGCTGTTGTTGCGTAAATTGAATGATCTCAATGCTTTGCTTAATCAGGTATTGGGTGCTCGCAATCTTTGCGAAGCGGTGCGTCCGTACTCAAGGGAAATACTGCAAAATGTGGTGCAGAAGTTTTTTGTGGGCGATGTACAGGTTTGGGCGGCGGCACTAAACAAACGCCAGTATGCGTTGCAAGCCGCACTCGAAGAGCTTGAACCTGGCTTCGAATCGGTGTTGAGCGACGAGTATCGTTCCTGGGCAAAGCAGCGTGACGCGCTATTTTCGGAAGCGCGACACGCTATTAAAATGCATGTTCAAAGAGTCCAGATTCTCCTGAACGAAGACTCGCTCCAGTCCTGGTGCACTGAGCGGAAATTGTCCCCGTCTTAGACAGATAGCTTGCGTGCAAAGGGTTCGCCCATGCGCACGGGGGCTTCCGCTTCCATGCCTTCAAGGAATTCAGTCGTACCTGCCGGCACACAGAGTACAACTGTTGAACCGAGTTTGAAGCGCCCCATCTCCTGGCCTTTCTCGATGGTGATTTCTTTATCTAGATGATAGTCGAACTGCACCACGTGTTTGCGCATTGGCGCAACGAGTCCGGCCCAGGTTGTTTCAACACTTGCCACAATCATTGCTCCAACCAATACCATGGCGATCGGGCCGATTTCAGTATCAAAGATCGCAACAACGCGCTCGTTGCGGGCAAACAGATTAGGTACTTTTTGTGCTGTGACCGGATTGACTGAGAAGAGCTTGCCAGGAACATAAACCATCTTCCGCAAGGTGCCGGTAATAGGCATATGAATGCGATGATAGTCTTTAGGTGATAAATAAATCGTTGCGAAATCACCGTCGATAAATGGTTGTGCCAGATCTGCATCGCCCCCGAGCAGTTCATTCACATTAAAGCTCTGGCCTTTTGCCTGAAAGATCTGCCCCTGCTTGATCTTGCCCAGCTGACTGATCGCACCATCTACAGGAGAGCACAGGATCTGCGGGTCCTGATCGATTGGTCTGGCGCCTTCTTTCAGAGCGCGGGTAAAGAAATCGTTAAAGCAGGCATAGGCTGTCGGGTCCTGCTCTGCCGCCTCGCTCATATCTACCTGATATTTATCAGCAAACCAGGTGATGAAATTGTTTTTAACGGCCGGTATTTTTGTGTTGGCCAGCTTGCCTGCCATGCGGGAAAGTAGGTGCTGTGGACTGACGTACTGACTAAAATCAAAAAGATCATCAAAGTTCATATAAAGCTTCCGGAAAAGGCAGGTAAGTTTCGACGCGGATCATAGCAGAGTCTCTAGGATTTGGCATGATTCGATTGTTGGTTGCCCAGCAAGGTGAGGGCTGATTCCAGGGCCTTCGTAGCGAGCTTGAAGTAGCGGAATTGCACTTCATTGATCGCATGCCCCTGCTTCTGGTCGGCATAAATAATAGCAACAGGTTTGCTTCGAACGAAAACCGACGCGAACAGTCCTTCGTCACGCTGGCTGCATTGCTTGAAGTTCATCGGAACAAGGTCGGCCACTTCCTTACGGGCGCTTGGTTTGAGCCAAAGGGCTGAGGGTTTGTCATAAAGAACTTTAAAAATGGTTCCTTTAATAATTTGGGTTTCAAAACTCTTGAGAG
>DAITOW010000446.1:0-1785 GCA_036833965.1 Oleiphilaceae bacterium | reverse complement strand
CTGCGTGATGAGGCTCCTGTACATTTTCAAAAGCAGAGTCCCTTCGGCCCGTTTGGTCTGTTACCCGGTTTGAGGACATCATGTATGTCGATAAACATCACGAGCTGTTCTCCGCGGAGCCAATCATTTCGCTAGGTCCTCAACCTGAGGGTTTGGAAATCCAGACCTTTATCGCAATGGATCCACCCAAACATGATGTTCAACGTCAGGCGGTGCAGGACGTTGTGGCACCCAAAAACCTGCAGGAGATGGAGTCGCTAATTCGTGAGCGTACTTGTGACGTACTGGATAATCTCCCCGTTGGCGAACCCTTTGACTGGGTCGACCGGGTTTCGATTGAATTGACTAGCCGTATGCTCGCGACACTGTTTGATTTTCCTTATGAACAGCGCCGTAAACTCGCATTTTGGTCAGACGTAGCCTCTGCATCACCTGAGTCGACCGGCGGTTCAAGTGACACTGAGCTGGCATTCAAAACAGCGGCGCAAATGGCGAAAGAGCTGTCTGAGCTTTGGCGTAAGAAGGAAGCACAAAAAGCGGCCGGTGAAGAGATGGGCTTTGACCTTATCAGCCTATTGCTGGCCAATGACGATACTAAAGACATGATTGATCGGCCAATGGAGTTTTTAGGCAACATGGCGTTATTGATCGTTGGTGGCAATGACACAACGCGCAACTCCATGACAGGCGGTGTACTGGCGCTAAATCAGTTCCCGGAGGAGTTTGAAAAGCTCAAGGAAAACCCGTCTCTAGTGCCGAATATGGTGTCTGAAATCATCCGTTGGCAAACGCCGCTTGCCTATATGCGCCGCGTTGCCAAGCAAGACGTGGAGCTGAATGGTCAAACCATTAAGAAAGGCGATAAGGTAGTAATGTGGTATGCCTCGGGCAACCGCGACGAGCGCGCGATTGAGAATCCTGATCAATTTTTGGTAGATCGCAAAAATGCGCGTAAACACCTGTCGTTTGGTTTCGGGGTGCATCGTTGCATGGGTAACCGTCTTGCGGAAATGCAGCTCAAAATTTTATGGGAGGAGTTGCTGAAAAGGTTCGATCGGATCGAAGCCGTTGGAGAACCTGGCTATGTGCAGTCAAACTTTGTCCGAGGGTATACAAATTTGCTGGTGAAGCTGACGGCGAAAAGTTGAGTTGTCGTCCTACTTTTTCTTTGGCAAAAAAAAGCGGATTAGTGATGCGCTAATCCGCTAAGCCTCTTCAGACGAAATCTGATAAATCAAGGGAACCGTAAGGAACTTGCCTTATTGGAGTCTTACTTGCTGAATAAGTTCCCATTCCAGAATACGGAGATCCTAAAATAGTCCAGCGAATCCCTGCTGCTGGCATCGTGGATAGCTTCCCCTCTAAAGCTCACGCCGCTTTGCCAACTATATTGATAAGCAAGGCTTATACGCTCTGGGCGATGGTGGTTTGCATCCAGGCCGGCTGATGGTCCGAGTGAAGAAGAGCCAGCTCCGCTTAGAGTATTGTCGGATTTGATCAGCTCATATCTCAGCGCCAGATGATGCTGTAAGTAATGTGTCGCTAGCGCAATACTTGCACCTTGTTGCTTGAGCTTAGCCACAGCTTGTCGCGTGTCATCGCGCAACATGCCATCTGAGCGGTTGACTATAAACTCGCCGTTCAGCGTATAGGCAAGGACGGGAGTGTGTTGCCAAAGTGCGCCTGCTTCAAAGCCGGTAATGTCCGTGTCACCGGTGAAGCGGATATCACTGCCAGTATTTAGGCCGCCGTGTAAGTGCCCATCTTCTGTTCTGTCATCGCGAC
>DAITOW010000445.1:0-1788 GCA_036833965.1 Oleiphilaceae bacterium | reverse complement strand
TTCTTGGGTGATCCCTACGATCGAATTTTCAGCCCTAACTCTAGCCATGTGCGTAAAGGGTGTTACATGCACTTGGTTTTCAATTAAAAGGCCTAAAGGACGTGAAACGGAACTAATCGAGAATTCACCGCTGACGCCAAACTGCTCCCCGAACGAAACGATAGCGCCATCACCACAACCCTGGACAACCTCACAGGTCATCAAGGTAGCTTCATCCGCCGTAATTTCGACCAGCAATTGCTGTCCTTCGAATCGTGACGGGACTGAAACGCTATAATAACCATCGGTATTTGTTCTGACCGGCGCTGTTAACGCGGTCGTTGATACGAGCCAGCGACCGTTTTGTTCTGTAATCGGATAGACATTTACGATCCCCGACGATACAACTCCCTTCACAGCACGACCGGCCAGACTAATCCCCGTATCAAGTTGCGCTGTCGTTGCTATGTCGTCACTACCGCTATCTGAACCACCCGAACCGCCGCAGGCTATCAGCAGAGTTACACCAATAACCAGACACAGGCATTTAAACGTGACTTTTACCGCTTGGAGTACCATCTTACATCTCACCAAAAACGCTTAAACTGAAAAAAGCCTAGTAGTGATGAGTGAAGAGAGACGGAATCAAGTCGACTTTACAGCCGCATTTACGTCAAATTATTGGCAATCAAGATAGATGTGAATTATCGCAAACTGACATCTGCAGATCGATCACACGGTAAGTGTTAACTATAACGAGAGAAAAAAACTTTAGAGTAAACGTGCAACTGGTCCAAACGACCTGCGATGCTCAGGAGAGGGGCCAAACTTTTCCAAAGCTTCCAAGTGCACTTTTGTAGGATAGCCCTTATGCTTAGCTATACCATACTGAGGATACATTATATCCAATCGCTGCATGTCGGTATCACGCCAGACCTTGGCGAGAATCGAAGCCGCACTAATACACTTTGCTAACGCGTCCCCTTTAACGACGCTAGCAGCTTCAATCCCAAGTCCCTTCGGGATGCGGTTCCCATCAACCAGAACAAACTCGGCGACCGGATCCAGTTTTTTTACCGCCCGCTCCATCGCGAGCATTGAAGCATGCAGAATATTTAACTTATCGATTTCGGCAACACTCGCTTCTGCTATCGACCACGCAAGTGCTTTCGCTTTAATCTCATCAGAGATCAGCAACCGCTTTTTCTCGGAAAGCTTCTTTGAATCCGCCAGGCCACTAATTTCCAGCTTCGGATCAAGAATGACCGCAGCTGCAACAACGGAACCGACCAACGGCCCTCGACCAACCTCATCGACACCTGCCAGCAGGAAACCGTGGTAGCCCTTGGCATAGGAATAATCTTCAATAAAAAAATGGCTCATGACTTATCAACGAGCGCTAACACTGCATCAGCAGCCTCCGCGCTTGCGTTCTTTCTCAAAGACTCATGAAGTGCGCTGAAATCAGTCTGCAGGACGCGCTCAGAAGTCGCAGGCAAACGCTGTATGACTGCCTCGGATATATTTGCTTCATTAGCATCATCCTGCAGTAATTCCGGGACAAGCTCTTTCCCGGCAAGTAAATTAGGCAACGCAACAAATGGCGTTTTGATAAGACGCTGCATAACCCAGTAAGTCAGCTTGTTAAGCCGGTAAGCCACAACCATCGGGCGCTTCATCAACATGCACTCCAGCGTCGCCGTTCCTGATGCCAATAAAACCACGTTCGCTGCCGCCATTGCTTCACGGGACCGACCATCCAGTAGCGTAACGTTCAATTCAGGGAAATTTAAAAGCAGTTCAGACACC
>DAITOW010000444.1:0-1791 GCA_036833965.1 Oleiphilaceae bacterium | reverse complement strand
ACCGCTCATGGCGGTAAGCTGAATCGCAACGTTTTGGAAATGTGATTGGCTCTCGATATGAAAGACGCCTTGCGTTCAGGAGATTTTTACTTGCCGCAGAGTAAGCAGCATGTTTCGTTCTGGGATCTCACCTTAAATGAACCCAGTTGGGATGAAACCAGACAGGCTGTCTATACCGAACTTCAACAGCCTCCACCGCACGAAGTTCGAGCCGCCATTTCAACGCAGTTCCACGAATCAGTCTCTGAAGCGAAAAAGCTGTTCGGCCTGGACAACTTCGCGGAAATTCAAAACGGCCGATTGAAACTCAAACGTGATGACAAGCTCGAGGTCCCGGATAAAGTCAACCAACTGCAAAAAGTGATCGATGCACATATGCCCAGCATACGTATCGAACAGCTTCTGATGGAAGTAGATCAAATGACACATTACAGCCGTCATTTTGTCCCTATCCAGCACCATCAATCGCGCCCCAAAGCCTTTTACAAAAGCCTGATGGCCGCCATTATTTCGCAGGCCACCAACCTGGGTGTCGTATCCATGAGCAATAGCGTTAAAGGTGTGACCGTCGATATGCTCCGGCATATCCTGCAATACTATATTCGAGAGGAAACCCTGATCAACGCCAGTGCTGAAATTGTGAATCAACACCATGAGCTGCCGTTGAGTGCGGTGCACGGCACCGGTACATTGTCCTCATCGGATGCGCAACGCTTTAAAATCCGCGCCGACAGCCTGTTGGCTTCTTACTATCCCCGCTACTACGGTTATTATGAAAAAGCCATCGGGATCTACACCCACGTTTCCGATCAATATTCAGTGTTCAGCACCAAGATTATTTCCTGTAGCCCGCGTGAAGCGCTGTATGTTTTGGACGGCCTGCTGGAAAACAACACGATTCTGAAAATCCGGGAGCACACCACCGATACACATGGCTATACCGAAATCGTCTTCGCACTCTGTCATTTGCTCGGATTCTACTTTATGCCGCGCATTCGGGATCTCAAAGATCAGCAGCTTTACCGTATTGACAAAACCGTCGATTACGGCGACCTCAACCATTTACTCACCAAAACAGCCGATCTGGCCATCATTGAGGAACAGTGGGAATATATGATGCGAGTGGCGATTTCACTGAAGCAGAAAACTGCGCCAGCACACGTCATCGTCCAACGATTAACCAATAGTTCACCTTCGGATCGCCTCACCAAAGCCTTTACGAACTTGGGGCGGATTATCAAGACCGAATACATTCTGCGGTACCTGACTGACAAAGAACTCCGTCAAACCGTCCAACGGCAACTGAATAAAGGGGAATACCGACATAAACTGCCGCGCTGGATATTCTTTGCGGATCAGGGTGAATTCACCACAGGCGACTATGAAGAAATCATGAACAAGGCCAGTAGTCTCAGCTTTGTGTCCAATGCCATTCTGTACTGGAACACCATCAAGATAAGCGACATTGTGGAGCTGCTTCGGCAGCAAGGGGAGGAAATCGACGACGAGACCTTATCTCATATCTCGTTGTTGCCCTATAAGCATGTGTTACCCAACGGTACATACTTTATTGAAGATGAGGAGAAGGGATGATTCGACGGAAACCTACGGTTTCGACGTGGTCACTGGGTTCAAAACCGTAGGTTCTCGTTCAAATGCCCCCGCGGGTCCTAAAAGCAGCAAAAAAATCTCAAATTATGTCTTTAAATAAAGAGTTAAAGAAAACACGAGAAAAAGCTTTGCAGTTCCAAAATATCCCGGACCCTATGAGTGAATTGTTGGGTATAGATA
>DAITOW010000443.1:0-1814 GCA_036833965.1 Oleiphilaceae bacterium | reverse complement strand
ATATTGATCGTTTTTGTCTTTTATGGTTTATTATTTTTGTCCATAAATACCAAAAAAAATAAATTAATAATTAAATATCAATAACTTAGATTAAAATAGCCAGTACAGACATTGTTTCACTTTTGGTCTTTTTCGTTTTAAGATCTGCGCCCACAAACTGGTTAGTCCTTGTACAAGCCGCAACCCGAACAACTTATAGTAAGCCTGAAGCCTTATGAACGATCGCGTTGAACCCCCTATTTCCCTAGATAATCCATTCAACCAGACTGAGGAACTGAAGTTTGCCGTTCCCGGTCAGGCAACCTATCAGCCCGGCCCTTATGAAGAGAGCCTGCGCAAAGGCTGGGAGCTGATCAAGCGCCCTCGCAAGGCCGCGGGCGTCAAGGCAATCAGCCGACAGCATGCAAAAGGCCGGATGACTATCTGGGAAAGGATTGACGTACTGACCGATACCGGCACAGAGCCAACCATTCTGTTCCAGAATTGGGGGCCAAATCTGGATGGCGCATCGCTGGTCACCGCGATCGTCAAGATTAACGGCCGCGATGTCGCACTTTACGGGCATGACTTTACTGTTCGAGCAGGCTCGATGGACGCCACCAATGGTAAAAAATTGGCCCGACTCATCGAACTGGCCGGAAAACGCCGAATTCCCCTTGTTGGTTTGAACGACAGTGCCGGCGCCTACGTGCCCGCCGGTGTTGGAGGCCTCGACGGTTATGCCGAAGCCTTTACCGCTTTACGTAAAATAAGTGGAGTCGTGCCTAGCATCATGTGCATGTTCGGCTTTAACGCAGGCGGTGGCTCTTACCTACCGCGTCAGGGCAGCTTTATGATTCAGCCCAAGAACACCTTTTTTGGCTTGACCGGCCCCGGCGTTGTAAAAAGCGTTTTGGGAGAAGACGTCACACCAGATGAGCTAGGTGGTCCGGGCGTACACAGTCAAAGTGGCGTAACCGACTTTGTTGTAGAAGACGAAGTTGCAGCGCTGAAAAAAGTGAAAGAGATTCTGAACTACATCCCGAGCAACAACGGCGAGCTTGCCCCGCATCAGCCAACATCCGATTCGATGAAACGCAAAACCTGGGATATCGACATTCTGCTTAAGAAGGCATTCAACGGACCAAGCGGCTTTAACACCCCTTTAGATGTGAGCATTATTATCCAGGAACTTTGCGACCACGGTGATTTTCTCGAGGTTCAGCCTGACCGAGCTCGCAACACGATTACCGCGCTCGGCCGTCTCGGTGGCAATGTGGTGGGTTTTGTCGCCAACAACAGTGCGGTCGCTTCAGGGCAAATCGACATTGCTGCAGCGTACAAAAACGCGCGTTTTATCCGTTTCTGTAATCTCTACAATATCCCAATGATCTTTATGGAAGACACCACGGGCTTCCTTCCAGGTAAAGAGCAAGAAACCGCAGGTATCGTGCAGGCCGGTCGCGCAATGCTGGATGCCATTGTCGATCTGCGCACCCCGCGCTTTTTGGTGATCATCCGTAATGCCTTTGGCGGAGCTTATGCGTCCTACAACAACTACCCGACAGGGGCAGACTTTGTTATCGCCCTACCTTCAACCCGCGCTGCGGTGATGGGACCTGCGGGTGTCGAGTTTGTCTATAAAAACGAGCTGAGAGCAATTCGCGGCGCGGTAAAAGCCGGAGAACAAGACGCTGCATGGGGTAAGGAACAGGAAGCCCTGTTGGCGAGACGCTACGAAGAAGAACTCATGAATCCGAACGAGGCGCTCAGCCTTGGTTCCATCTCTCAGATCGTCATGCCCAAGGATTTGCGAAGCGTGCTCTGCGAGAACA
>DAITOW010000442.1:0-1819 GCA_036833965.1 Oleiphilaceae bacterium | reverse complement strand
GATCTTTACGAATCCCATTCTTCAACGATGTTTCGAGATCGCGAGCCACTTGCTGAGCGGCGGCAGAATTTATTTCTTTGAGCCATGAGAATTCTTCGAATTGTTTTAGCTCTTTGAGTAGGCTCGCCATCGCACTGTAAAACAAGAAGGTTTTATCGTACTCATATCTGCGTTGATTCTCTGACAGCAGCAGGTTCCATATCCCGCGCGCATATGCGCCGAACCGCACAAGCTTTTCTTCTTGTTCGCACGTTGGGTAAATGCGGTAATTGTACCTTAGAATCAGAGTTTTAGACTGCATATACTGTATATTATTACAGCATTTTGGATGGCGTCAAGAATGGGGCTTACATCCCAGCGACGCAAGCGATCACTGGGTTTTACGCCCTAAAATATAAAAATATGAATTTTCGAGCCAAAAACTCCCTTCTGGCTATACTGAATTAATAGACGATTTTGCAAAGGCATTTGTGATCAAGATGACTAAGTATTTCAGTGAAGACGAACGACGCGGTGAAGCAAGGATTTACAGGAGCGGGGAGATTTTTGTGGAGCTTGCTTCGGCAGAACCTGATAACAGAGCTTTGCCGGAGATCATTCGTTGCGAAGTGCTGGATCTTTCTGCTACAGGCGCACAACTTTTGGCGGATGAGGATATGGTGCAGGGTGCGATTCACACGCTGGTTGTTGATCTTGACGAATACGAGGATACATTCCGACTCGCGGGCGAGGTTCGATGGAGTCAATCTTGTCGTGATGGATACCTTGTCGGTTTTGAATTTCTCGATTCGGCGCAGACGGCCATCGACGAGTGGAAAGTCCTGTTATCGAATTTTCTAAATTAGTCTCAGAGTCCGATATTGATAAGCCGCTATTGCGTAGCGGCGCTTGTTAGCCGTGTCCGGTATTAAGGTTTTATCCGCACAGAAACTTACTCTTCTTCGATATCTTCCATGATATCTGCATTTGGGCCGAATATGGCTTCTTTATCACCTAGCGCGTCGACTGCATCCTGAATGGTGAATGCGTCCCGGCCAAGACCTTCAATTGTAGGAAGGGGTTCGTCATTAATGAAGGCGATCAGGTCGTATGCCGAATCTTCAGCATGCTCTTCCATGCTCATGTGCCCGACGCCCTTGTATTCAACCATCATGGAATTCGGAATCTCATCGACCCAACGCTGAGCGTGTTCAACTTTGCCCCACTTGTCCATGCTTCCCCACATAACCAAGGACGGAGACTGTATCTCACTAAAGTTTGTCGTTGCTCCATTTAACATCAGTTCGCTCACTAGCTCGGACTGAAGAACAATGCTTTTCTTTGCGTTTGGTGCTTGCATCAGATGTAAATAGCGCTTAAGCGAAGCGGGTGTGATTCTTTCCGGTGACCCGTAGAGATCATCGGCGATGGTGGTTGCGATTGTCGCAGGTTGAAAGTATTTGGTAATCATGCTGTTTCCAGCAAGATAGTCGATCATGTATGGCGGCTCTTGCTGCATACCAATGGGCGCAATCAAGGTAAGGGATTTAACACGTCCAGGGTTGTTAATCGCATAGCGAGAAGCGAGGTAACCACCGTAAGATGCTCCGACCAGATGAAAATTGCGCAGCCGTAAATCTTCGATCAAGTAGGTAAGCGTGTGTTCAATGTAATCCTGGCTGAGGTTCTCAGGACAATATTTTTTTGGGTTTGAAATACATTTTGGCGCCCCGGTAATTCCGGAACCAGGAAGGTCAATAGCAATGACCCTGAATTCTTGACGCAGGATTTCAATCCATCTTTCCCATGCATGTACTGAAGACAGTTCGCCGTGCAACAG
>DAITOW010000441.1:0-1821 GCA_036833965.1 Oleiphilaceae bacterium | reverse complement strand
GCTCTATGGCGAGATCTGGCCGGCTGCCAATGACAGGCATAATCAAAGGCTCAAGGGCTGACAGGTTTGACTCGATTGTACGCATATCATCAGTCAGAGGTGTCACCACAAAGCTGTCACCGGAAAATGCGACAAGAGCGGTTGTTCCCTCCTTGCGAAGTTTCAACAAATCCACGATTTTTTGTTTCGCTCTTACAAGGCGGGAGGGCGGTGTATCTTCAGCGAGCATCGACAACGAAAGATCGAGGACAACCACCATGTTGTCGCTACGTTGAGTTGCCGGCTGTGGCTTTTCAATCCAGCTTGGACCGGAGCCTGCGATGATCAATAAGACAAGCACGCTGCTGAGCAACCACGTCCCAACTCTTTTTGCAGGCGATAGCGATAACTGCCCCTGCATCGCTTGTAATAACACAGGGTTGATATGTTGCGACCAGGAATTATCGGTAGTTCTTCCTTTGCGGATTAAAAACAGGAAAAACGGAACGAGCAGAATGAGTAAAAGTAGTTCCGGTCTAATAAAGTGCAGGTTGAAAAGATCGCTAAATTTGTCCATCGCGAATCGCCTCCACTTTAACTTTCAAACGACTACGCTGAGTGACAACAAGGAGTTTGTAGAAGACAAACAGCGCCAATGCGCACAGCACTGGCAAATAAGCCAGGGATTTCTGCGGCCTGTATGTGCGCTTCGATGATTCAATAGGTTCGAGCTTGTCGATTTCGTTGTAGATCTCTTCCAGCTCTTCTTCGTTACGTGCCCGGAAATACTTGCCTTCTGTTGTATCCGCTATTGTGCGCAGCATTTCCTCATCCAGATCTGCTGAAGGATTGATCGTGCGTGTACCAAAAAAACTGCGCTGAAGCATTTCGTCGGCACCAATTCCCACGGTATAGATCTTTACGCCGAAGCTCGCGGCTAATTGTGCGGATTTCTCTGGTGGAATCTCTCCGGCGGTATTCGCGCCATCTGTTAGCAGGATAAGAACCCGACTTTGTTCAGGGCGCTCCTTTAAGCGTTTGACTGCCAGCGCAATAGCGTCGCCAATCGCAGTTGCCTGACCTGCCATGCCGAGAAAGGCTTCCTGAAGCAGGGTATTGACCGTTTCTGTATCGAACGACAAAGGGGATTGCACATAGGGTTGGGAACCGAAAAGAATGAGCCCGATACGATCACCCTCCCTGCGATCGGTAAAGTCTCCCACCACGCTTTTTACTACATCGATGCGCATTGCACGGCTGCCTCTCAAAGGCATGTCGAGCTCTTTCATGCTCGGCGAAATATCAATCGCAAGCATCAGGTCCCGACCTTCAAGAGGAAGCTCGACCGCTGCACCAAAATACTGCGGGCGCATCATTGCCAAGGTCAGGAGAAGCCAAAGCAGATACAAAAATACTTTTTTTCGCTTATGCTCCCGCTGTGCGGACTGGGTTGAGAATCCATAAAGTGCGTGAGCCTTTGTGTAGGCAGAAATATTAGGTGCGATTGTGTCCGATTCCTGATCGTTTCTGGCAGTCTTGTTTCGAATAAACAAAGGTAGGAACGCAAGTAAACCTGCATAGGGCCAAAGGAATTCGATATCGGCGAGTGACTGAAGGAATGACATCAGTTTAATTCCTTGAGCCAGGACGAGAGGCTGGCAAATGTTGCCCGTTCAAGCCGTGTTGCCTGAGGCATATACTGCCCATGCGAGAGAAGATCTTTTTCCCTTTCGGAAAGAACACCAATTCGGGTGTCAAGCGTTGCGCGCCACTCATCAGGCTTCTGGTTACGGACATCCTCGTCTGGATTTCGACTGCTAAGAACTCGTTTAAGGAATATAT
>DAITOW010000440.1:0-1826 GCA_036833965.1 Oleiphilaceae bacterium | reverse complement strand
GGTTCGTGATCTTCTTCAAAGTAGCGGTGAACCGCAATAGAAATACTGTCGCGCTCATAAAAGGGCGAAAGCCAACAATCGTCTGCTTTCACGAAACGACATTCGAACGGGAAAAACACTTCCGGGAAATTACGTTCGATGGTTTGTTTGATTTCATCCAGCGCTTTCAGGCCGACATCTACAGGAAGATGGTATTCCATTTCATTGAAACGCACGTTCCGCTCGGTCGCGTAGATTTGGTAGCTGTGATCGATATTTGTTTCACTGCTTAACGTCTTCATATAAGTGCCGAGCACGAGTTCTCGCAGTTCGTTACTCCAACCCAGATAATCGCGCGCGAGTTTGAGGTCCATCACGCCTGAGTTGCCATCGAGCTCCTCACCATGTGACGGCGCTTCGTCTGTCTCGTCCAGAGCATCGCTCAGGATCATTCCGGTAAATGGAATAACGTAAAACTCGAAGTTCCGGTGTTGCTGGGCCAATGCTTCTGCCTCAGCCAGACCTTCTGAGTACTTGTGCCAGCGCGCTTGACGCTTCAAACGGAAAGGCTCCCGGTTGCGCAGCCGGATTCGGGTCATCAAGCCCAGACTACCCAGGCCTACCTGGGCAGCCTTGAACAGGTCGTGGTTGCTTTGTTCATTACAGACGAATACTTCGCCATTAGGGCTCAGCAATTCGATCTCACTAACATAGGCAGACATGCACTGGAGAGACTGTCCGGTACCGTGTGTTGCTGTACTGATCGCGCCAGCCATCGTTTGACGATCTACGTCTGGCATGTTGATCATCGCCTGTCCCAAGTCATTCAACGCAGGGCCGATAGCGCTTAACTGCGTGCCCGCCCCGATATCCGCTTCAAAAGGGCTGCCCTCTACGGCTGTGATACCTCGGAGGTAACTGGTACTGATAAGTGTATCGTTGGTTGGAACCAACGCTGTAAAAGAGTGCCCAGATCCAACAGAGCGCATTTTGGAAGAGTTGCCTTTTAGCCAGGCTTGAAGCTCAGCACCATTTTTTGGCGCAAACCGTTGATTTGGCACGCAGCGTTGATTGCCGGACCAGTTCTGCCACGGCAACGGGCTGGACGCGAGGCTTATGCCAGGCACAGAACTCGCCAAACATGCGGCGACGACTGATTTAAGTAGATCTCTGCGATACATCATGATTCTTCTTATTATTGGTTAGTTTGATTCCAGGCGTTTGTCTGAAGCCATAAAATAAACAAGCTGCTCAAGGTCTTCCTGATTACAATCAAAGCACTGTCCCAAAGGCGGCATGCCTTGATAGCCATTTACGACTTTTTGCATGACTTCTTCCATAGGCTGGGCAAGTACTTTCTCCCAGGCTTTGGCGTCTCCTGTGAGGGGGGCACCGCTACCGGTGATCTCGTGGCAGGCTTTGCAGCTTGCTTCATACTTGGCAAGCTGCTCGGGGTTCAAGGTAACATTTGGTGCGGGCTTTACTGCGCTGGAAGAATCCGAGCATGCAGACAGCGCGAGCGTTGCAACCATAGCAATCAGGATGGTTGGTAGTTTATGTTGGCTCATTTGTTCTACTACTTCTGTTTAACGATGCCTTACTATAGGGAGTCTCAAGTGTGCTTCTCTAGTGCAAAATGGCCATTTTCAAGGTCTTACTGCGACCAACTTCAAACCTTTTGAGTTATCCAGTTCTTCAATCTCGGCTGCCCGTTCAATGACTTCCAAACTGACGCCGTCGCCAAAGTGCTGGTAAAGGTCGTGTTTAAATTCTTCAATGCTTACTTGCGGATTATTGAGGCAGCACAGCATTGTTCCTCCCTCCGCAAGAGCATGCCTGCTGTGATC
>DAITOW010000439.1:0-1830 GCA_036833965.1 Oleiphilaceae bacterium | reverse complement strand
CTGCCAAATTGTGCAGAAGACGATTGTAACAACGATACGCGTTTCGCCGATGAACTTGGAGCTGGCCTGGCGACACTGCGAGACCAGTTCACGCTGTTTGATGAAGGTAACTTCAACATATTTGATCACGACGGTGTTTATGAAATCGAGAAGCTGGTTGCTCTGGTTGGTGATCGTTTACGTTCGCAGATTGCCTTACCGATGGACAAGACGACAGCCGACCGTCTTGATTGGTCCGAAGCCTTGTTTGCAGATTATACGGTCTACAACTCGCGCGATTTCAACCCGGTTCAGACCGATTTGGGTAACTTCAGCCGCAGTGACTTCAGCCATGTGACACCAACCAACAAAAGCCTGAGCTTTACCAGTAAGCCGGATTTCCGCGCGGCTGGTGTGTATGTGCTGCCTGGTAAAACGGTGACCGTCACGCGTACCGACGCGAATTCTTCTTTGGTGACAGAGGTCTATGTAAATGCGCAGCGCCCAGGCTCCAGCAAGCCGTTTACCTTGTTATCTGACAGCAGTAGCGGGCGCACCGGATTTGTCCGGCCACAGTTCCTTCGCTCGCCTTCCATGCCGATTGCGCCGGGCCAAACCCTAACCTTTACCTCGCCCTATGGTGGGCCGCTTTACATTACTTTTGATGATGTTGGCATTACGGCCAGCTTTGATGTGACGAACATCGGCTTGCATCCGTTCTGGGATGGCGTGGAAGACAACGCGTTTTTTGCGCAAGGTATGACCGACAAGGATTACGATTGGGCTGAAGTGGTGAGCGAGCATGTAGAAGTGCATTCTCGTGTCACGCTGATGGAGACGACTTTTACCGAGCTTGATGTTCAGGGCATTCCTGATACAGCAGAAGAAGTGTCGCGCCTCATGCAGAAATACACCCACGGAGATTTGTTCGCTTTGGCTGGTTTTACCGGCCCTGGTATTCAGACAACAACAGAAGCTGAAAACCTGATTACCGGCATGGGGTTGAGTTTTACGCCCCGGGATAAGGTGCAACACGGCATTATGGATCAGCCGCTTTGTGGCTATGGCTGTTCGGGTAACCCTTACGATACCGCATGGGATTTTCATCCGCTGGGTCATGGTGATTTGCACGAAATAGGCCATACCATTGAAGAAGCCAAATTCAAGTTTGATGGTCGGGAAGGGCATGCGACAACGAATCCGTACTCGTACTACAGTAAACATCGCGCGTGGCTCGAAGAGGGCATTGAGCCTGACTGTCAGAACGTGCGTTTTGATGAGATCAAAGCATTCCTGGATACCGCGCAGGGCGAAGCGGATGCCGATGCCTATATGGCAGCGCAGGATTTAAATGGCTGGAATCATGGTATTGCCCTGATGATTCAGGTCTTGATGTCAGCTCAGCATGTTGGCGCGCTGACCGATGGCTGGCAGCTCTATCCTGCTTTACATGTTCTTGAGCGGGAGTTCAGTGATATTGATGGCAACGACACAGACTGGAACGCGGGCAGGGCAGCGATTGGTTTTGGCAGCTTTACGCGGGCCGAAGCGACCTCGATCTCTAACAACGACTTTCTGCTGGTGAGCATGAGTCATATTCTGGGCTACGACTTGACCGACTATCTTGAAATGTTTGGTTTGAGCTTTGGCGCGACAGCAAAAGCGCAGGTGGCGGGGTTTGGACATCCGGTGATGCCGAGAAACTTCTTCCTGCCTGCCAATAATCCGGATTTTTGCAAGACCCTGACGCAACCTGTAGTGGCGTACTAATCCCTGCTCACGCTTGCTCCAACAGAAAAAAGGCCGACCCGCTTACGCGAGTCGGCCTTTGAGGTTTTGCCTAGAGGGCAA
>DAITOW010000438.1:0-1835 GCA_036833965.1 Oleiphilaceae bacterium | reverse complement strand
ACTCATAGGGGATTATTTTTTACTTCTGCTGAATACTTAATATTAAGTATGGGGAGCCACCTTATCTAGGTCGCCATTCAAACATAACGCAGACAGAATACCTATCTGCTCGAGAAAAAGAATTCTAAATTAATGATTTACATCATTATTGCCTTGAATAGTCGCCACAACCGTACGTTGCCCACCGTGAAGTCGATGCTCGCCAAGATAAAGTCCTTGCCACGTGCCGAGACAAAGCCGACCGCCTTCAATAGGAATTGAAACTGAATTACCGATCAAAACGGACTTAATATGTGCAGGCATGTCGTCCACACCTTCGTAATCATGCTCGTAGTCCATGTCCCCCACACCAACATCAGGCACCCGCTTAAGGAAGAAGCGTTCCATATCTCGACGAACGCTGGGGTCGGCATTTTCATTAATCGAAAGCGATGCGGAAGTATGCTGTACAAAAAGGTGAAGTATCCCGACATTAAACTCGCGAATCTCGGGAAGATTTTGCAGCACTTCATCCGTCACCAGGTGAAAACCGCGCGGCCTGGCCTTTAGCCGAATTGTCTTTTGAAACCACATACGCGCGTCCAAACACTGTTCCAAGATTGAATACAATAAGCCCAACAGCAGAGAATAGAAAACTATTGATGCTTTGCAAAAACGAAAAAAGGCCTCGATTGAGACCTTTCAAGTATGTTTGATGGAACAATATTCCTAGCTTTCGACAAATGCTCGTTCAATAACGTAGTGACCAAGATTGCCCTGCTTCGCTTCTTCAAAGCCCATACCATCGAGAATCTGACATGTTTCTTTAAGCATGCTCGGACTGCCACAAATCATAAAACGATCATGCTCAGTACTTAAAGCCGGCAAGCCGATATCCGAGGCAAGCTTCCCTGTACGCATCGCATCAGTAATCCTGCCCTGGGTATGAAATTCATCGCGGGTCACTGTAGGGTAATAAACAAGCTTATCCCTAACCTGCTCTCCAAAGTATTCATTGTTTGGCAGCTCATTCAATATCTCTTGCTGATACGCAAGTTCCGATACATAGCGGGTACCATGCGTCAAAATGACTTTATCAAAATTCTCGTAGGTTTCGGGGTCACGGATAATGCTCATAAACGGAGCTAAGCCGGTTCCTGTGCTGATCAGATACAGATTTCGGCCAGCGAGCAAATTGTCGACGATCAGAGTTCCTGTCGGCTTTTTACTCAGCAAAATCTGATCACCAGCCTGTATTTTTTGAAGCTTGGATGTAAGAGGACCATCCGGAACCTTGATACTGAAAAACTCCAGTTCTTCTTCGTAATTGGCACTAGCAATACTGTAGGCACGCATCAGCGGACGCCCTTCGTGCTCAAGACCAATCATAATGAAGTGGCCATTTTTAAAACGAAACGAAGGATCGCGACTCGTCTTAAAGCTAAAGAGCGTGTCATTCCAGTGCGTAACGCTGGTCACTGTTTCGGTCATAAAGCCGGCCATATTTACTCTCCAAATCAGGTAAGGGTTTGAATCAATTGCCACGCAGTTTAAATTCGCCTAACCTATCTGTAAATCAGGATATTTAAAAACAAAGATTCGGAAATTCCGATATGAGATTCACATTAAAACAACTCGAGGTTTTCCTCGCAGTAGCGCTCAGCGAAAGTGTTAGCGGAGCAGCAGAACGGCTGTCGATGTCTCAATCAGCTGTCAGCGAATCCCTCAAAAATCTTGAATCACAATTCGACGTGGTGCTTTTTGACAGACTTGGCCGGTCCTTAAAGCTCAACGCCCTCGGGCGCGCGCTTCAACAGGAAACTAGCAATCTGATGGAGCGTGCCCAAATGCTAGAG
>DAITOW010000437.1:0-1854 GCA_036833965.1 Oleiphilaceae bacterium | reverse complement strand
GTATTTTATCTGGGGTACCATCAATGGCGTGAAACAAATGGCATTCCCGGAGCAATTGGCTCCGATGTGTTTAACGCGCGCGAATGGCAAAATACCATAGGTTTTAGCTATGAGCCTTCAGAAGTGTTCGAGATTAGCGTGTCCTTTAGTCATGACCGCTTACTTTCCGGACATTGGCTGGTGGCGGACGTGGAGAACAAAAATATCAATTCTCAGGACGTCACTTTCAAGTATAAAACGAGAGTTGTTGACCCCTTTGTCCGATATCGCACTGGCGAGTATCGTGTTCGCCCAGGTGAGCCTATCACGCGGGATGACACTTATGAATTTGGCGTGAGCGCGAGTTTTTAGAAATCGTTCTGGAGAAAAATCCCGAACAAACCTTTGGTAAACTTCAGTAAATAGAGGAAATAGTATGAAGTATTTAGTTGCTGCGATCTTGGCGTCTACGTTGGTGGCTTGTGCCTCAAACGATATGAAGGGCGGAGACAATAATCCGGGTATTCCTGACGGTGAGGATCCGGGTTTTACAAATCCTGGTGCAGATGTCGAACAGCCAAAAGAGGCTACGGGTTATGAGATCGCAGGCGATTCAATCTACTATGATGGCGAGGTAATGGGCGTCGTTAAAGTGGATCACAAGGGAAATATTCTTGTTGTTGATCCAAATGACGACACTGTTGTGCTTGGACGTGTATCAAAGACCGGTGACGGGTATCAAGTTGCGATTGAAGGGTCTGATGGTAAGGTTTGGAAAGATGTTTACTACGTTCGCGTTGATGATGGCAAGCTGACAGTGGACTGGAGTCAGTCCAAAATTGACTGGGACTGGGGTGTGGATCCCGATTCGGTTGTAAAACCTGAGCAGTTTACTGCAGAGCAGCGCGAGACGGTCAAAGCAAAAGCGCAGCATCTGCGTGACCAGTTGAAAATGAAGAGAGCTAGCCTGAAAAAATAATAAGTATGAGCCCTTGGTCCGCGTTAAGGACCTGCTCTTAGCTTATTTAGGCGACTTCGAAAAAAACGCCCGATGGATTCCATTGGGCGTTTTTTTTGATCAGAATTTTGACGAGATCCTGGTTTTGATCAATCACTGTTTCTTTCAATGGCAGTGATACAGTCAGCAAGTTTAAAGTTGTCTGGTCTCTAGTTGAGAACGGAATAACCTCGACCTTCCAGGCATTTGCGCTGGGCTTCTCGTTGCTTCGCATTTTCGATGGTCGTGTCTGTTCGTTTGGCTTTGTTTTTTGCCAACGCTCCGCCAACTGCGCCAACCCCAGCTGCCCGACGACGTTCTTCCTTGTTCCCGCCCAGTATTGCCGTGGTAGCGCCTAGCGCCGCCGCGCCGCGCAAGGTGCTCTTTCCGGTATGTTCTTTCGCTTCATTGAACTCGATTTGGCTTGCCAGAGCTGCACACTCTTGCTGATCCAGAGCAAGTTGTTCCGCATCATGCCCTTTCGGGTCGACAAGAATATCTGCGCTGACATTGATTGAAAAAAGTAGGGCTGCACCGCTCAAATAGAGTGATTTACGCATTTTGATCTCCAAGAGTGGTTTGTTTTTAAAAAGTCAGTGCAGTCATTCTACACAAACTTGTTTGTCAGCGTTGTTGCCTAGAACTTGTAGACGATGCCAAGCCCTAAAGTATCGATATCAGAGTTCAGTAATTTGTATTCTGCTTCGACATTAATTTTTTCGTTCAAGGTAATTCCACCACCTGCGCTGAAGGCAAAACCGAGGTTAGTATCATAAATGTCGTTCACACAAAAACTGCCGGAGCACTGAATGCGGGAAATATCAATCAGGCTGGTTGAGATCCCGGCGCGGCCTTTAAAATATATTTTCCCTTCGGTT
>DAITOW010000436.1:0-1874 GCA_036833965.1 Oleiphilaceae bacterium | reverse complement strand
CGGGGTTGTATCTGAAATCGTAAAGGGCGAAGGGGACGTCGTCTTAAGCGGCGATCTTATCGGCCGGTTTGAAGTGGGCGCATCAGGTTCCGCGCCTGCGGCAGCGTCGACTCAAGAGGCGCCATCCGGCGATACAGATGCAGTCGGTTCAAAATCCGCTGAAGTCGTTATGAGCCCGGCGGCCAGAAAGCTGGTTGATGAAAACAATATTGATCCCGGAGCTGTTCCTGCAACAGGCAGGGATGGCAGGTTAACCAAAGAAGATATCGTTAATTATTTGAGTGACAAAGGATCGAAGGCGAGCTCGACGGCTGCTCCGGCTGCGGCACCTTCGTTGCCAGATTCGCCACAATTTGTTGGTGAGCGCCCGGAGAAACGTGTACCAATGACGCGACTCAGGGCATCAATTGCGCGTCGTCTGTTGGATGCGAGCCAGAATACAGCAATGCTTACGACCTTTAATGAGGTCAACATGAAGCCTCTGATGGAGCTGCGCAAACAATACAAAGATCTGTTTGAAAAGACCCATAATGGCACCAAACTCGGGTTTATGTCTTTGTTCGTGAAAGCGGCGGCGGAAGCGCTTAAACGTTTTCCTGCAGTAAATGCGTCTATTGATGGTAACGACATTGTGTATCACGGTTATCAGGATATCGGTGTTGCTGTTTCAACCGAAAAAGGGCTGGTAGTGCCTATTTTGCGCGACGCGGATACCATGAGCCTTGCAAAGATTGAGTCTACGATTAAGGACTTTGGCGGTAAGGCTCGCGATGGCAAGTTGACGATCGAAGAGATGACAGGCGGTACATTTACTATTTCGAATGGTGGCGTTTTTGGGTCTCTTATGTCGACCCCAATTCTGAATCCACCTCAAACAGCGATTCTGGGTATGCACAAAATTCAGGAGCGACCTATGGCTGTGAATGGTCAGGTCGTTATTTTGCCGATGATGTATCTGGCCTTGAGCTATGACCACCGTATGATTGATGGCAAGGAAGCTGTGCAGTTCTTGGTAACCATCAAAGAGTTGATCGAAGATCCAGCTCGAATTCTTTTAGACATTTAAGGTCAGGAGTTAGTAATGTCAGGTAAATATGACGTAATCGTTATCGGTGCGGGTCCTGGTGGCTATGTGGCTGCTATTCGCGCTGCTCAGTTAGGCCTTAAAACAGCATGTGTCGAAAAATGGACTGGTGACAACGACAAAGTGGTTTTGGGCGGCACATGTTTGAATGTTGGTTGTATACCGTCGAAAGCATTACTCGAGTCTTCACACAAGTATGAAGACGCAAAGCATGAATTTGATGTGCACGGGATTAACGCAAGCGATGTCGCAATAGACGTTCCCAAAATGATGGAGCGCAAGAACACCATTGTTAAGAACTTGACGGGCGGCGTTGGCATGTTGTTCAAAGCGAACGGTGTTACTTCGATTCACGGAACAGCAAAAGTGCTTGGTGGGAAGAAAATCGAAGTCACTGCTGCGGATGGCAATGTAAGTACATACGAAGCAGACAACATTATTATCGCAACCGGCTCCAAACCGATCGAGATTCCTCCTGCACCGTTAACTGAAGGTTTTATCGTGGACTCGACCGGTGCTTTGGAATTTGAAGAAGTGCCAAAACGTGTCGGTGTTATTGGTGCAGGCGTAATCGGTCTTGAGTTGGGAAGCGTATGGGCCCGTCTGGGCTCTGAAGTAACTGTGCTTGAAGCACAGGATACGTTCCTAAGCTCGGTTGATCAGCAGATTGCCAAAGAAGCGCTAAAGCAGTTTAAGAAGCAGGGTTTGGATATTCGGTTAAAGTCGATGGTTCAAGGCACCGAGGTTAAGCGCGGTCTTGTATACGTTACCTTCAAGGACTCTAAGGGAG
>DAITOW010000435.1:0-1917 GCA_036833965.1 Oleiphilaceae bacterium | reverse complement strand
AAAAAGTGATAAAACAATTCGAAGATTTTTGCGTGGTCACACAAAGCGTTCGAAGCGGATTTGATGTCAATGTCGAGGTTCGCGATCTGAACGGTGAACTCGCAACACACTAGAGTCGACCCGTAAAATACATAGGATCAAAAAATAAACGATGCCATTTATCGGATTAGCAAAACCAAAACAACAAGTTGTATCCGAAAGACTTGAAACAGGCGACACCGTTCCTGAGGGCTTGGCATCGCACGAGCAATACAGCCTCATCGTGTTTCTGCGACACACCGGCTGCCCATTCGCTGAAGCCATGTTGAAAGATCTTTCAGAACTGGCGGATGAACATGCCGAACTTCATTGTGTTGCTGTTTGTCACGGCGAACATGACATAACACAAAGTTGGCTCAACCAGTTTGAACTTTCTCCGGAACTCAACATTTACTTTGATGAGGATCGCGAGCTCTACGGGAAATGGGGCCTTGGTTATTCGAATATTTTTCACCTTGCCAATCCAAAAATGTTTTTAAGCCTGATTTCACTCTTGCCACAGGGCATTCATAACAGGGATGCATCAGGAACGCGCTGGCAACCGCACGCAAGCTTTTTGGTTTGTCCGGATCAAACCGTGCAATGGGTGCATTATCCGAAGCATGCCGGAGACTTACCCAACCTGCATGATGCAGCTAACGCCATATGGGAATAAGCGCACCAGACCAATAATCCAGGGTCATTCGTGACAAAACGACCTCTTCGAGAGAAGCGGAAACTTGTTAGACCCTTTATACCAATAACAATGCAAGGAATTTGTGGTAAATCGCCCGATGAGACGAACTTTAGCAGCCCTAGTTATTTCTCTTTTTCTCGACACTGCTCTGGCAGACAGCCTTCGCGTCTACACCGAAAATTTCAGACCTTATCAATTTCAATCGGAGACGGGCGAAATCAAAGGTTTTGGCGTAGAACTCGTCGAAGCAATGTTCAGCAAGGCAAATATTGAAATAATCGATAAGATCCGCCTGTCAGTTTGGGATACGGCTTACCAACGCACGCTCAACGAACCTGACGCGGCGATTTTCATGACAGTTAGAAATGTGACGCGTGAGAACCTGTTTCAATGGGTTGGGCCTCTTGCACCACGCAGCATGTGGCTTTACAAACTCAGCGAACGAAAAGATATTCAAGCCAAGACACTTGAAGAGGCCAAGGACTACACGGTAGGCACATATAAATCTGCACAATCGGATTACTTACAAGAGCTCGGTTTTCCGAAACTGGACATCATTCTAAAAGAAGAATTAAACATCAAAAAACTCATCGCAGGGCGTGTTGATCTCATTCCATCAACCGAAGCAATGATGGTAAGCAAGTTACATGAGCTAGGAAAAGATCAATCCATAGTTGAAAAAGTCGTACTGTTGGATGACCGGTTTAGCTACTACCTGGCAATCAACAAACAAGCCGATCCCAAGTTGGTAACAAGGCTGCAAAAAGCACTCGATGAATTAAAACAAAGCGGTTTTTACGACGCCAAGCACCAGAAATATATGCAAGGCAAGTTCTGATATTTCAAAACTCAAGCAACTGAACCAATGCCTAGGCATTACTTCTATTTTTTACAGCAGGGAAACAGCAATGAACACAAATGGCGACAATAGCCAACACGACGTTTTAGTACGCGGCGTAATCGAATCTGCGATAAAGATCAGCCTATTGGCACTTATGCTGTTTTGGTGTTTCCAGATCATCAAGCCATTTATTTCGTTGATGCTGTGGGGTGGCATCATCGCGGTCGCGCTCTATCCGGCCTGCCTCTTGCTTAAAAAGAAAACAGGCAAGAGCACCAAGTTCTCCTCCGTAATCATTAGCCTCATTTTGTTAAGCGTCATCATCGTCCCGATGGCACTTCTTTCCACCTCGATGATCAAT
>DAITOW010000434.1:0-1921 GCA_036833965.1 Oleiphilaceae bacterium | reverse complement strand
GCATCAATACACTGTTGTGGTGTTACGCGTGGACTATCCGGATAAACTTCTGTGGTGGTTGTGTATCGCGCACTGGTTAAGCCTGCACACAAGCCCAAAGGTTTGACATCATAATTAACGACACCCCTCTGCGCTGCTTGATCTCCGAGCAAACAACCATTTTCATCATTAGGTGCAATGTGAGTAACAGGCTCTACACCTTCGATAATAGCAGTCTGAAAATCATCCTGGGGGTTAGCCTTATCGCCCACAAGATAAAAGCCATCGGGGATATGCGTCGGGCTATCTTCTTTTCCTAGTTTTGCAGCGAGCGCAGGCCTGAACTCAGTCGCATCGGTATCTGTTGTTTCATGCAAATCAATATGCATAACAAATTCAATACCCAAGCCGTCCAGATACTGCATGACCAATCTAGCCTCGTCACACAACCCTCCTTCCTTGAAAGAGCGATTCGGATCGATAGATTCAAAGTTCCAACGATTAATCGTTTCAAAACCCCAGGGGCTAACACAGGGAAGCACGACAAAATTAAAACGGTCCTGGTATTCACAAGCCTTGTTTTGAAGGAAGGAAAGTGCACCAAGGACGCCACTGGTTTCATAACCGTGCACACCACCAGTAATCAAAACCCATGGCAGCGTAGAGTCCGGCCTGGCCGTTTTTAGGGCAAAGAGCGCATAGCGCACGGGGTCAAGCGGCAGGCCTCCATAATTATCAACCTGATAAAGCTCAGACAACTGGTAGACATGATCAACAACCAGAGACTGATAAGATCTCTGGTACGATGCCCGCGATTGCCATTCCTTCAATTCAGCATCGCCCCAAGGTAGCCCTGGGACGCCAATGTCATACGCCACGCACTTTATCCCTGCCACAACAACGGTTATTTTGCCTTAGCCTTAGCCTTGGTTTTAGGCTTTGCTTTCGCTTTTGACTTGGCACTAGCGACACTTTCTACCCATTTACCACCTTGATAGTAGGCCGCCCACCCCGTTGCTTTGCCCTCAACCTCAGACATCACATACTGCTCCTTAGTCTTGCGACTATAGCGAACAACACTAGGAAGACCATCCGGATCTGCGACAGGCGCGTCAAAAAGAAAACTGTACTTTGGATCAATTTCTTCTTTGTGTGGCAGCAACTCTGCGATCAATGGAGGCCTGGTCTCCCTATTTTTCGGAAACTGACTGGCAGCCAAAAACAGTCCTGCTGCGCCGTCCCTTAGAACATAGGTATCCTCAACTTTCTGGCATTGAAGCTCCGGCATGGGCACTGGATCCATCTTGGGTGGAGCCGGTTCTCCGCTACGAAGTAACTTGCGGGTGTTCTTACACGACTCGCTCATACAACCGAAATACTTCCCGAAACGGCCGGACTTCAACTGCATTTCTGCGCCACACTTGTCACATTCCAGAGTCGGACCGTCATAGCCCTTGATATGAAATGTGCCCTGCTCAATCTCGTACCCCGGACAATCCGGGTTATTACCGCAAACATGAAGCTTTCGCGATCCATCAATCAAGTAACTTTCCATCGAAGTTGAGCAAATGGAACAACGATGCCTTTTGCGTAGAAGCTTTGACTCGCCTTCTTCATCATCAGCACTGGCGGCCTCATCACCAGGCACCAGGTTCATTGTGTTCTTGCAGCGCTCTTTTGGCGGTAAAGAGTAACCGGAACACCCTAGGAAAACGCCGGTACTAGCTGTGCGAATCTGCATGTTACGACCGCAATTCGCGCACGGGATATCGGTCTCTACCGGCTGATTAGCCCGCATTCCACCCCCATCGTTCGCGGCTTCGGCCTTGTCGAGCTTAACCGTAAAATCCCCATAAAACTGGTTTAATACCTCTTTCCAGTCGCGTTTTCCCATGGCGACGTCATCCAGTTTTTCTTCCATTTCTGCGGTAAAGTTGTAAGA
>DAITOW010000433.1:0-1929 GCA_036833965.1 Oleiphilaceae bacterium | reverse complement strand
CGCTTTGGACAGAGCCGTTTACCATGTTACGTATGACTAAAATATCGAATCTAAGACGTGATCCTTGGGGTCGCGCTGAAGAGAACTCTAACTCATATTACGATTGGATGATCGGCAAAGCGCCGTACATCTACTTGGGGCTCTCTACAACGGCAGAGTTTTTGGCGACGTTTAAGGAATATCCACCAAGTCAGAATCCTGGCTCGTGGTCAGTGGAAGCGGTTTTCGATATGTTCGTAACCAAAGCCGGTGCCGAGAAATAAAATCTCGCTGCACACCAAAACCCGCTTCTTCAAGCGGGTTTTGTCTTTCTATAACACTTCGTGATTTGCTCACGAAGCCCAAGTGTTTATTTGAGTTCTTCAGGAAGTGACTATGTCGGATTGTTTGAACAACATTGAAAAGCTTCGATCCTCCATGGAGCGGGCGGTTATTGGTCAAAGTGATGTTGTTGAAAAGATCATTATCGGTTTGCTGTGTAATGGCAATATCTTGCTTGAGGGTTTGCCCGGTACGGCAAAAACGCGCTCGGTAAAAAAGCTTGCCCAAGTCATTGAGGCCAAGCTAGGTAGAATCCAGTTTACTCCCGATTTATTACCCTCCGATGTGACAGGTACCGAGATCTATCATTCTGATGGAGATCAGGAAAAACTGACGTTTCAGGAGGGCCCGATTTTTGCCAACCTCGTCCTGGCAGACGAAATAAACCGCGCTCCGGCAAAAGTGCAGTCTGCATTGCTCGAAGCCATGGAAGAACGTCAGGTGACGGTTGCAGGCAAAACCTACCGTTTGCCAGAATTATTTATGGTGTTGGCGACACAAAATCCCATCGAGCAAGAAGGAACATATCCTTTACCAGAAGCGCAGATGGATCGCTTCATTATGAAAGTGAACGTAGATTACCCGGAAGATGATGCAGAACTTGGCATCATCCGTATGTTGCGTAGCGAGGAAAAAGCCTCGTCGCAGCCCGAGTCAGTGAAGATACCGCAGCAGAGTATTTTTGAGGCGAGGGCACAAATTGGAGAGCTGCATGTCTCGGAAGCTGTTGAACAGTATATCGTTGCGCTGGTGATGGCGACGCGGCAACCTGAACGATATCCGGACAGTGCGCTCAAAAACTGGATCAGCGTCGGTTCGAGCCCCCGCGCCACCATTAACCTCGATAGAGCCTCGCGCGCTTATGCCTGGCTGCAAGGAAAGGATTTTGTTGATCCGGACGATGTGCGCTCAGTTCTCAAGGCAGTGCTTCGACACAGGTTGATATTGAGTTATGAGGCCGCCGCAGAGGGGATTTCGCCCGATCAGGTTGTTGATGAGATTGTTCGTCAGGTAGCCGTTGCCTAACCTGCTTTAAAGAGTGTTTATGTCGATTGATACGCTTGATCCAAATGTCTACGCTGATTTCAATCTGCTGATGGCCATGCAGCATAAGGCGGCGGGGCTAAGTTTTCTGCCAAAACAGGCGGTGCAGAGCATTCTTTCTGGTCGTCATGGCTCAAAGTTACGTGGGCGAGGTCTGAATTTTGAAGAGTTGCGTCATTATCGGAGTGGGGATGATATTCGGACTCTGGACTGGAAAGTGACGAATCGCACCAAGAAACCGCATGTCCGCGTTTACACGGAAGAGCGAGAACGCAGCGTAATGATGATCGTTGATCAGCGCATTTCGATGTTCTTCGGTAGTCAGGTAAAAATGAAGTCCGTCGCAGCATGTGAAATGGCCGCTTTGTGTGCCTGGCGCACGCTCGCCGTTGGTGACCGGATTGGCGCAATTCTGTTTAATGATTCCAGTCTTAAAGAAATTAGGCCGCAGCGTTCCAGACCTACGGCGCAAAGAATCCTGCTCGAAAGCGTAAAAATGAATCATGCTTTGCACGCAAAGCAAAAGCAGACGCAAAATGATTTGCAACTGGCGCGTGCATTGAC
>DAITOW010000432.1:0-1932 GCA_036833965.1 Oleiphilaceae bacterium | reverse complement strand
TTGCCTCGCTCAGGTTTGGGTCATAAACACGGTATCGTTCTGGGGAATCTGGTCGGCTTGATTGACTCGGATTATCAGGGCGAATTGATGGTATCTTGCTGGAATCGAGGTGATACAAGCTTCACGGTGACTCCCGGAGAGCGAATTGCTCAATTAGTTGTGTTGCCCGTAGTGCAGGTTGAATTTCAAATCGTTGACGAGTTTAAGGCATCGGATCGCGGCGAAGGCGGCTTTGGCTCAACAGGCACGAAATAAATAACAAATTAGTTCAGACGTAAGCTCAGGAAGAACACATGGTGGGACTTAAGAAAAAACACGATCTTGTAAAAACTGAAAAAGACGAATCAAAGAAACCGAAAAAAGCAAAGAAAGAAAGTTCGTCGAAAGATCAAAAAGGCACGTCCGCAAAGTCTTTGGCTGCTTGGAGTTCTCAGCCTGCGGTTCTGGTTTTAGCCGTCATTATCGCGGTAGCTGTCTCTCTTGAGTTGTTCTTTGTGGCCTCTGTTGAAGACGGCCAGCAACGAGACATCAACGCAAACTACGCAGCTCTGGTTCAACACGATCTGAACTTTTTGGCAAACGAGCGGCTTGCGGCTTTAAAAGCTTTGGCAAAAGGCAGTGCGCTTAGTGAATTACTGCAAAACGACGCTCAAACTAATCATGACTTGCTGAAAGCGACTTTTCCTGATTTGGAGGCGTTTTATGTTGTTCCGGGCAAGGACGTTTCAAAAGTAAGAACGATTTATCCTGAGCTTGGCTATGCGAGTGTAGACGCGATTCGTAAGGCTCAGACACTGGATAACTTAAAATTTGATGCCTTTAAGTCAGAAGCGACCTGGTATTATCAAGCTGCGTTATCTGTGACCACAGAGCCATCGGCAGTTATCCTCTTTCTGTTTGATGATTCTGAAATCAAGCGGGCGCTCCAAACACAGGCATCTGTTCTAAACGGAAATATTTCACTTGTTAGCGGTGTGACGGAAGATGCTGTGCAAGTGATGGCGTTTGGTGACAGTGCGCATGGCGAAATCATTTCAAAACCGGTGGATATTGGTACCTGGCAGATCAATTACGCAACAACTTCGAAAGGCTTAGTAGCCGTTGATCGTACTTTTCTTTGGGCAATTCTCGCAGCGGCCGCATTGCTTTCTTCATTTCTTGTATATCTGGTGTGCAAGGTTCGACTCAACAAGGTACGTGCTGACGTTGTTTTGACCTCAAGCTTGGTGTTGTCAGGCATTTCCGGAGACCGGAAGTCTGCAGCGCGTCTTGTCTTTGCGGAGACCACTGAGTTACTTGAGAATGTTAACCGGGCATTGTCCCAAAAGGACGAGAAGCAAAAGCCCGCAGTGGCCAAGCCGACCTTGAGCGCGATGACAGAATCGATGAACGTTGTTGAGGCGCATGCAGATGACGATACGAATGATGATCTGAATTTTGATGATTTGGATTTGGATGAAGAGTTAGGCTTGAATGAGCCGGAGCACGCAGCGCACGCATCGCCGTCAGCCGAAGGCGCAGAGATCGATGCCTCGATTTTTAGGGCGTATGATATTCGCGGTATCGTTGACGAGACACTGACCCTTGAGACAGTTGAGTTGATTGGTCGCTCTTTGGCGTCAGAAGCACTTTCACAAGGGCAGAACACGCTTTGTGTGGGCTATGACGGCCGTTTGTCCAGCGAGTCCTATTGTCAAGCGATTTGCCGCGGAATAAACAGTACAGGTGCGGACGCGATTGTCGTCGGACGGGTGCCCACTCCAGTACTGTATTTTGCAACACATCACCTTGAGACCGGTACGGGTGTAATGATTACCGGAAGCCATAACCCGAGTAATTATAATGGCTTTAAGATGATGATCGGAGGCAAAACGCTCTCTGGAGATGATATTCAAGCTTTATACCATCGAATTCGTAACGGTGATTTTGCGA
>DAITOW010000431.1:0-1952 GCA_036833965.1 Oleiphilaceae bacterium | reverse complement strand
TCACTACATTTTCTTCATTGAGTTTTAACTCGCCGACCAAGAGTTGAATATAACCCTGCAACGGTGGTGCTGCCTGTGCCGAGCTAGTAGACACAGCAAGCAACAGGACAACGAGGGGTAAGTTAAATTTCATTATTCACCTTATTCGAATGGGGACTTGGCGGGGTAATCAAGAAAAAAGCCCCGCTGACAGTATCCGTAGCGGGGCTTTTTGTTCGAAAGCAATAAAGACGTTTACTGCTTTTCAATCTCTAACGCGAAAGCATTTGTATGCCGAATAACGACTTGCCGGCCAACATGAGATTCAAGAATCTCAACGTCAGGGCGGACATCCTGCTCAACCGTCTTGCCGTTTGAAAAAGTGAGCGTAACGCTGTGATTCTCAAGATCAACCGCCGTTACCGTAGCGACCAACTCAATCACTTCAATCGCCATTGCTCCCGGACTGCCATCTTCCTTTTCATTTGATGCAACTAGCGCAGCTTTATCTTCCTCATGCTTGTCTGCATCATTCAAGTAAATAACTTGTTCCTCAATGTACTCAATCGCAACCGTATCGCCTTTCGCAATTTGATCAAACTTCTGTGCTTCCGGCCCTACTTCCACCGTTTTACTATTACCGTCACTGTCCTCGAGCGTGATCGAGCGCGTCTCATAATTGATGTCTGTTACCGTCGCTCGCAACTTGGTCGTCCGTGTTGCAACGCCACCAGGAACACCTTGCTCGACAACCTTTGTTTCCTCGACCTGCATTTCCAGAGGCGCATCCGGATTTTTGTTCGTTGAAGAACATCCGCTTGCCAGACTCAAAACCAGTGCCGTACCACCGAGTGCTAAAAACAAACGATTCTTTGACTTCATTCAATCTCTCCAAAGTGTCTTTACTTAATGTCGTGTTATTCGTTGCAATGACCGATAGCTTCAAGCATAGCGCACAATAGCGTTTGGTTAGAAGAATGCTCCGGTTTATTGACTAACTTTCATCAGAAGCGAAGAAAATCCAATTGCTTCCCCGGCACGAGGCTTTGTATTGAGCCGCATCCAGTTTAGAGAACCCGCGCAGCAATTGAGCTCATTGGTACTGCCAATATCGATCCATTTTCTGAATAATTCCTGCGAACCTTCCATTCGCGCGATTAAAGGCTAAATTAAGTGCATGTTTTTTAGCCTTGACTGACCTATGCATTCCGAGCGAACAACATTCAGAGATCGAAGCGAAAAAGCCTTCAATACAAGACCAGGCTTATTCAGCTTCGCAATTATGCTGTGTTTTATGATTTTGCTTGCCGCCCCCGGTTTACTTTCGTCAAAATCATTTGGTGGTGGAAGCCACATGGACGAACCGACAGAGCTGATCGACCACCTGCCACTTGAAGCATTATTGCTTGGAAGCATTTCACTGATAATTACTTATTTCCGCTTATGGAAAACAATCGGTAGCAACGTCCAAATCAATACAGGTAAGCAATACGTTTTCATCGCCCTCGCCTTTCCTCTTCTTGTACTCTTCTCGACAATTTTATTAACACTCTTGTCAGGTCAGACTGTTGACTTGGCATTCTCTCTATCACTAGGCAACATTCTCCTTCTATTCGTAATGACCGTGCTGATCGGTGCTTTTGAAGAACTGCTGTTTCGCGGTGTACTGCAGAATGGCTTAGCGCAATCGTTAGGGCCTATCAAAGCCGTGTTCTTAACTGCGCTTTTGTTTGGCTTGGCGCATTACACAAACTGGATTAACGGGAAACCGTTTTTGGAGACAAGCGGACAAGTATTCGACGCTTTTTTTGCCGGCCTTTTGTTAGGCGCTCTCAAATTAGTGACGAAAAGTATTTGGCCCTGCATTCTTGTTCATTCCCTATGGGACTTTTTCGTCTTCGGTTATAGCGCCGTCGAGTCGTCATTGCCCTCAACCAGGGACGGGGCGCTCTTTATACCGGGCACTATTCTAG
>DAITOW010000430.1:0-1952 GCA_036833965.1 Oleiphilaceae bacterium | reverse complement strand
CTTTTAATGATCCCTGTTGTAAATGGGATCTTCGATTCAAGCTTAATCTCATAATCCAAAACACAGCCCGTGCCGGTTTCAGAAAAGTTCAAAGTCCCAACATGATTCTTGATCGGACTGCCCTTGGTAATTTTGTACTCAATAAAACGATTTTCCTCAAATCCTGTAATCGTTTCTTCGAATGACGGGAGCGGTCCAATGTTTATTTTGCGAACTGACCCCAAGCCGTTCACCCCGTCCGAACCATCCTTGATGCGTTTCATGTTGATCCCGCACAACTCACCAAACCGCTCGTGATCACTCAACTCCGCGAATACTTCTTGAAGAGGTTTGTTAAACTCGAAATGCATTGAAATAGATTGCTGACTCATGCCACTACCTTCACTTATAATTTGAACTATCAATTAAATCATAAGGCGCATGTCTTGCGAGTTAATTCTGCATGACAAAATCGGCCATTGAGCGCGAGAAAGCGTGTCTCAATCATGTCATTCACACTCAAAACCACAAACGCCAGCTATTAAGGAATTCTCTATGCTAGATTACCAGGCTCCAAACAACCTCCTGAAAGACAAAGTAATACTCGTAACAGGGGCTGGCGATTGTATTGGTAAGGTAATAGCAAGAACCTATGCAAAGTATGGTGCGACCGTATTGCTCCTCGGACGCACCACAGCAAAACTTGAAGCGGTCTATGATGCTATTCTGGCCGATGGTGGTCCTGAACCAGCGATTTTGCCCGTCAACCTTGAGGGTGCTGTCGAAACCGATTATCAAAATATCGCAGATGTTATTGAGCGGGAATTTGGTCGGCTTGACGGATTGGTACTCAACGCAAGTCTGCTTGGTTCCATGACACCGTTCGAACAATACGAAGCTGAAGTTTGGCAAAAAGTAATGCAGGTGAATGTGAACGCCAACTTCCTGCTCGTCAAAACCATGATCCCCTTACTGCGTGCCGCGCCAGAGCCATCGGTAATTTTCACTTCTTCAAGCGTCGGCAGAAAAGGTCGTGCTTTCTGGGGTGCCTACGCAGTAAGCAAGTTTGCAACAGAAGGAATGGCTCAAATTTTGGCTGATGAGCATGACGCACACGACGATTTCATCAAGGTCAACGTAATTAATCCGGGAGCCACGCGAACCAATATGCGTGCCAGCGCTTATCCCGCGGAAAACCCTATGTCTATCAAGGCACCTGACGCCATTATGCCGCTCTATCTCTACTTGATGGGAAGCGACAGCAAAGGCATTACAGGCCAGAGTCTGGACGCTCAGCCTAAATAAAACAGTCTATCTACGATTCACAGCAGCAGGCCACCACTCAAAGCGCCCCCTAGCACCACTAGCGCTACCGGCGCTTTGAAAACATATAACGCTACAAAGGCAAGGATGGCTAAAAACAGGCTTGCCCAGTCGTGGATCGATTCCTGAATGACAGGATCAATAATGGTTGCCAACAACAGCCCCAGAACCGCAGCATTTATTCCCCAAAGAGCGGAACGCACCCGGGATCTATGCTGAAGAGTGCTCCAAAAAGGCAAAACGCCAAAAAGGAGTAAAAATGAAGGCAGAAAAATTGCGGCGACTGCCAGCAGCGCACCAGCCACTCCAACCGCACCACTTTCATGAGACGCCCCAAGAAACGCCGAAAACGTGAATAAAGGGCCCGGCACGGCTTGGGCAGCGCCATAGCCTGTCAGAAAAGTATTTCTATCGACCCAGCCTGCATCGACAATCTCTCCCTCTAACAGCGGCAACACTACGTGCCCGCCACCGAAAACCATCGCTCCAGAACGATAATAGGCTAGAAACTGCTCCCCCAACATGCCCAGAGGTAAAAGAGCCAGCAGGAAGATACCGAAGAACAAAACAAGCCAAACTAGTGCAAGCGCCGAAGCTTCTCCTCTCTGCGCACTGGAGGAACAAGATTCAGCAGCGTCCTGCTTAGGAAG
>DAITOW010000429.1:0-1974 GCA_036833965.1 Oleiphilaceae bacterium | reverse complement strand
GGATTCGCCCCCGCTACCACATTACCTGACAATTCTTCGGCCGACTGTACCTGCTCATCTTCAAACGACGGGGAAGACGAAAAAATCTCATCAAGATAATCTGTTATCAACGCGTCGGCACGACTCGTTGTAACTGACTCATTTTGATCAGACTTCTTGTTAATCACATTTACCCCTGCGCCGTTTTTAGGCGACATTACTTCGTTTGAGGTAAGAAACAACTGAGGAAGCCGCATGCAGTACAACCGTCTGCAAACGCGTATTATCCGGAAGCTGTCTGCTTATCCTCAGAGTAGCTAACACGATGAGTACAGCTTCATACTGACTCGGAATTCTCTGGCCACCCAATATGTCTTCCAACTTGATCGTGCGCTGTAATTCAAAACGGTTTTTGAAAACCTGTGCCGGCATTGGCGTAGACAACAATGCGTCCAGATAATCGCCAATAATCTTGTCGTTTCCTGAGGACGTTTGATCTTCCACACAAAAAGTACTCAATCGACCTCACCTCTCTTTGTTCTAAAGCTAAATCCCGTTAGGTGTTTTTTCCAACAGGGTTTCCAGCAGCTTCTTGTAAGCACGAACACCGTGCGTTGATGCGTCTAACTCAGAAGGCACAAGCCCTTGCATACTCGCATCACGAAACTTGGTATCGACAGGAATCGCAAATTTCCAGACATTATCGCCCCAGGTCTGCTTGATAGTACGCAGGCTTTGCAAAGAGGCTTGAGTCCTGCGATCAAACATGGTCGGCAAAATCATATGTTGCAAGTTACTTTTCTGGGAACGAATAACCATGGATAGCGTATGCATCATGCGTTCAAGACCTTTAATCGCCAAAAATTCGGTCTGAACAGGGACAACCAACTGCTGGCTCGCAGCGAGAGCATTGATCATTAACACACCAAGAGAAGGCGAATTATCAATCAGGACAAAGTCATACTGATCCCATAGTAATGCGAGGGTCTTGGAAATGATGAGCCCCATTCCATCGACGCCAACCATGCGTCGTTCAAGGGTTGCCAATGCCGTTGAGGCAGGCATCAAGTCGAGTCCGGGGCAAGAGGTTGCCGTAATCAGCGATTCTGGCAAGCCCTCGGGGACTTTGCCTTTGTGCATGAAGAGATCAAATACACTTCGCTCGATCGTGTCCGGATCATGACCGAAATAACTGGTAAGCGATCCGTGAGGATCGAGATCCATCACCAATACACGCTTTCCTTGCGATGCGAGCAGCCCTCCCAACGTTACAACCGTCGTGGTTTTGCCTACACCACCTTTTTGATTAGCGATCGCCCAAATACGCACGTCTGCATGACTCCCGATTAATAGTCTAGTACTTCATCATCAAAGGGCCGGATCATAGCACTTGCCTGCTCCTGTCGAAAAGCAGGACATCGGCACCTGTCCGCCAACAAAATGTCGTCCAAGACCAAGAATGCACATCCCATGCCACCAACACATCAAGAGCAAAGCGAATTGGCATAGAAATCACGTATTTATACACGTTTCATGAGAAACAAAGTAAAGTCCGGGTTTAGTTGAGCAGGCTTTGCCGCACATCGCCTGAGCGCGAAATGAGCAAGACAATACGACGATTCTTGCGCCGCCCTTGAGGAGTATCATTACGAACGAGGGGTCTATACTGCCCGTAACCAATTGCGGCCATGCGCGACTCGTCAATCCCCTCAATTGAAAGTAAACGCAGAAAAGTTGCTGCTCGACCGGCCGACAACTCCCAATTACTTGGAAACAGATCGCTGCTGATACGCAGATTGTCGGTATGACCTTCGATGAGCACACCATTGCTTTTCGTCTTCAGAATGTTGGCGATTTTCTTGATTACTTCAAACGCCTTTTCGGCAGGAATAACGCCACCAACCTGAAAAACAATTTCATCCCGCAGGGAGATTTCGACCCAGGCGTCGAGGACCCGAACATCAATATGATCTTCATAAATCAGATCCGCAAAAC
>DAITOW010000428.1:0-1979 GCA_036833965.1 Oleiphilaceae bacterium | reverse complement strand
GGCAGACGATGGCCAATGCCGATCCGTTAGGAGAAATCGCCTTCTTTAGTATCCTTCCATCACATTCATGCTTTGAGAACTTCTTTCTATGTTTACTTATTTAGAGCTCCTATCACGGATCCTTGAGAAGCCGCGCAACAAAGCCAAACAAGCGAAGCTAATGCACGCTCTTGGCTACTATTTACAAGCACGCGATCTGAGTATTCATGATGAAATTGACGGCTGGCGCGAAGGCGATGAAAACACGCGCATTCATCTAAACTACGTGAGGCAGCGTTCAAATTGCCTAGAACAATCACATTTTGCGAGCATCAGGACACTCATCGACTTCTATATTAAGGAGATCAAAGCGCAGAAAGTAGAGGCGGACAATTTACCGGAACTGCTGCGTAAGGCAATGAAGCGGAAAATGGTGCTCGACGGGGCCGCTTCATTTAAGCAGCTTCTCAAGGAGGCAGGACTCGAACAACATCACGCTCTCATCGCAGGTTGGTACTCAAAGAACAAGGTCCCTGAGAATACTTCAGAGGTGCGCCAGATCCTTTGCGTGTTAGAAACGTTCCTTCAGTTAAGACGGAACAGACTCATCGATCTGCTCAATGACAAGAGCACAGATTCTTCGTTTCGACGCATGGAAAGCAACTACTCAAAAAAAATGTCACTGATTCTTAGAAGTTCTCATGCCTACAATGGAAAAAGCCTGTTTTCCGCCGAGCGGACTCGATTTCCGATGTTTGCGAAAGAATGGGCGGACTACGTAAATTTCAAAAGCATGCCCGTTTATGAAAACCCCGGGTTTCGACGTAACACCAAGAATCTATGGAAAGCGGTGAGGCCAGAGCAAAATGAAGCGCATCGACATCATTGGCACTGTTACAACGACCTTGGTCTGATCTGCCCAAGTTCCGATCGAGCCTTTCGATGCATCAACAGTTATTTGTCGTTTCTCTGCATCCCTACGGAGGAGCCAACATTCAAACCCGGCTTCATTGAGAGCCTGAACGACGAGGAGCGCAAGTGGGTCAACAACTGCTTTGTCGGTGAAGGCTTCGACCCCAGCGAGGTCTCCATCGCTCATATAGCCAATACAAGACTTATCGGTAAATTCGTAAACTGGCACATGAAACGACAAGGCTCGACGCATGGCATTGTCGATCACCTGGAGACCTTTAAGACCTTGGTGAATACCAACGACGGCTGGCTGTTTCAGAAAACAGAGCTCTCGCAGATCATTGGGGTACCCTCAGAAGGCTGGGAGAAACATTGCAGAGACACGCATACATACATTTCAGATACTATTGGGGCTCTAACAAACGTTCAGCAAACCAAGCATAGCCGAGACCCAAAAGAACCGATTCGTCCGTATTTGGCTTCCGATTCACCGCTTTCGATATTGATTGAACTGGAAGATCGAATCATCGCTAACAAGCCATCGAACACGCAAAAGGCCACATACGCGATCTGGATAAGAGACCTGCTAATCTGCCGGTTTTTACGTTACAACCCTCTTCGAGCTGGAACATTAGCCCAGCTAACCATTTTTAGACAGTCGCCCGGCGATAATGAAGGGATGGTTTTCAAAGATAAGGGGCGTTGGTGCTTAAATATCCCTGCTGTGGCATTTAAGAACATGAATGGCTCACGAGACGAAAACTATCGCGCAATACTGCATTCATCCGTAGGCGAATTGATTGAAGAGTACCTGGCATATCGACATTACTTGAAAGGGAGTGATCGCTGTCCATATCTTCTACGACCGAAAAAGCGCGCGCAAATAAAAGAAGAGAAGGAAGACAATGCAATCGCCGGAAGTGATCTGGGGCGAGTGTATAGACTCATTACACAGAAATATCTCGTTGGAACATCAGGATTTGGGCCGCATGCTGTACGTCATCTTGTGGCAAGCGCGTGGTTAAAACACCAGCCTCGGGACTACGTCACAGTAGCAAGCATTCTGCACGACAAACTAGAAACCGTGC
>DAITOW010000427.1:0-1985 GCA_036833965.1 Oleiphilaceae bacterium | reverse complement strand
GTCAGTGTCGGTAAGAAAACCTACCCGCTGGATGACCTGTTTCTGGTGATGGCGACTCAAAATCCGATCGAGCAGGAGGGCACCTATCCTCTGCCGGAAGCGCAGTTGGACCGTTTTCTGTTGCATGTAAAAATCGACTATCCCGATGCGGAGTCTGAACGACAAATCCTGAATCTTGTTCGGGGTGAGGCATTAGCGCGCAGCAAACACGAAGAAGCGCAGACCATCAAGATTTCCCAGCAAGAGATCATGCTTGCCCGTCAGGAAGTTTTGCAAATACACATGGCGGACGCTGTAGAGGATTACATTATTAATCTTACGATGGCGACACGTAACCCTGGCATGTTCAGCCCGGAACTTGCTCGCTGGATTGAATTCGGGGTCAGCCCTCGAGGAACACTTGCACTTGATCGTTGCGCTCGTGCACATGCATGGCTCAACGGAAAAGACTATGTCAGTCCCGATGATGTCTCGGCGGTGTTACACGACACATTCAGACATCGAGTGTTGCTAAGCTTTGATGCCGAAGCTGAAGGTCAGTCGGTCGAAGGTGTTCTTGAGCACCTACTGGCAAGCGTGCCCGTTGCCTGATTGCCAACTCTGGCAAATGCTAAGGAGCGAAGGTTTTGAAGGCTGAGCGAGCAAACAAAGTCGGTGCAGAAAAGGTGTCCGGTTCGGGTGTTTATACGAGCATTGATGAACTCGTATCACTCAGCGCAACCGCTCGACACCTATCTCACTTGAAAGCACGTGTCGTCAGTCAGGCTCAAAGCGGAGCGCACCACTCCAGATTCAAGGGCCGCGGAATGGAATTCGCGGAGGTACGGGCATATCAGCCCGGCGATGATGTCCGAAGCATTGACTGGCGAGTAACTGCCCGCAGGCAAGCACCGCACACCAAGCTCTTCCAGGAAGAGAGAGAGCGTCCTGTGATGGTGTTTTGCGATCAATCCGCATCCATGTTTTTTGGAAGTCGGGATTGCATGAAATCTGTTCTCGCAGCACGCAGCGCTGCGCTTTTGGCTTGGAGCGCACTCTCCCATAACGATCGTGTGGGAGGCATCGTTTTTAATGATCAGGCTAACTGGACAATCAAGCCTGCGCGTAGTCGTAAGGCACTACTGCGTTATTTTAAGTTAATTGAAAATGCTAACCACGCTCTGAACGCCCAGTCAGTCCGCAATAGTATGTTAAGCAACAACGGGTTTATTGAAACGTTGGTCGAAGCCAGTCAGGTCACTCGCCCGGGCACTCTTATTTTTGTTATCAGCGATTTTCACCGTCTGGATAGCCAAGCAAGTCAGCAGCTTGGCGCACTGGCGCGACACAACGAACTTATTCTACTGAGATGCACGGACCCTTTGGAACATCATCTCCCGCCTGGCGGAATTTTACCCATTCAAAATGGCGACGAGGTCTTTTACTTAAACCCTGAAGATAAACAAACGCGTCAGGCGTTAAAGACGTGGGATCAAGAAATTGATCGCCAGCTTTTGCAGCTTTCAAAGTCTCGCAACGTTAATTTCTGGGAGATTACAACCAGCATGGAGCTCGAGACCCAACTTCATCAAATCACCAATCAGGTGAGAGGTGTCGGTAGACGATGAATCCGGGCGATCCCTTACAACAACTGCATGATATTGTAGAGGCGCAAGCTATTGGCTGGTGGCCTTTGGCTGTCGGCTGGTGGGTGCTCATCTTAGTCACGCTAGCCCTGCTCTTCTTGCTTTGTTGGTTGCTTTACAGAAGGCATGCACGCCTTTACTGGAAGCGACAAGCGCTAAAGGAATTAGAGCAGCTTGAAGCAAGGTATTTCATGACAAGCCCTAACCTCTCCGACGATGCAGGCAACCGGCAAGCGGCGAAGCTCAACTCGGAAGTGAATATATTCCTTAAAAGAGTACTTAGCAGTCGAAATCCGGACGAGGATTTCCGTAACCAGAAGCCTGATGAGTGGCGCGCAACGCTTGACACCCGAATTGGTG
>DAITOW010000426.1:0-1986 GCA_036833965.1 Oleiphilaceae bacterium | reverse complement strand
GAGCCGACCAATCATCTTGATGTGCATTTTCAGTTAGAAGTGCTTCGATTGGTAGAAGCCATGCCGCTGACGGTATTTGCCTCGTTTCATGATTTGAATCTTGCTGCTGCATTTTGCGATGAGCTTTGCGTGATTCATCAGGGAAAAATTGTTGCCTATGGAACACCGCAAACTGTGTTAACCGAAGATCTCATTAGTGAGGTTTTCCGAACTTGTTGTGTTGTCGATCAGCACCCGCTCTATGGACATCCGCGAGTAAGCTATGCCTATCATGCTTGACGTGACAGAAGCACCTGAAGCCTTCATGGAAATTGCGACAGAGGTTGCTTATGTCGCGTAGTGCTTTGTTCATGGTGCTGTTTGTCGCGTTCTGGGTAGGCGCTGCCGTGCTTAGCATGGTTGCATCGACGGCGTTCGGAGCAGCTTCGATTAGCATGCATGAGGTGGTTGCGAGCATCATCAAGCTCTTCGGATTCGAGTCTACTCAAGAGCTTAGCGCCGTTAAACAACGCATTATTCTTGAATTACGCGCTCCGCGAGCTGTGTTGGCTTTTCTTGCCGGTGCCGGACTTTCTCTTGCTGGTGCGGTGCTGCAAACCGTGACGCGCAATCCTCTTTCCGATCCTTATCTTTTCGGTATTTCTTCCGGCGCGTCTTTTGGCGCTGTAATCGTGATCGCCGGTTTGGCAGGTACATCGATTAATAGGATTGCCAGCCTCGGTGAATTCTCGATTACGGTTGGAGCGTTTTTGGGGAGCCTCATTTCTGTGGCGCTGGTGATCGCACTGGCCGGGCGTAGCGGGCAAATCGAGCGCATGCTGCTGGCCGGTGTGGCAACCTCATTCATGTTCAGTGCGGCAACCAGTCTGGTGCTCTATATGTCTGATCCTTTGGCTGCGGCTTCCCTGATATTCTGGACGCTTGGCAGTTTCGCAAGGGCTGAATGGTCGTCCTTGTGGGGTGTTGCGCTGGTCATTATTTTTGGTCTGGCTACCTTTCTGTCATTCTCGAGGCCACTCAAAGCCATGCTCGCAGGTGATGAAAGTGCACGCGCTCTCGGTGTTTCTGTCGTAAAGCTTCGTCTCGGTATGCTCTTGTTAAGTTCACTCATGACTGCCGTGCTAGTTGCTCACTGTGGAGGTATCGGCTTCGTTGGTTTGATGATTCCACACATTGTTCGACGACTGGTTCAGCACTGGCCGGTGAATGTGTTCGTAGCCACTGCTTTAATCGGTGGTGTGTTTATGGTTTGGGTAGATGTGCTTGCTCGCACCCTGCAAAGTGATGCGGAGTTGCCTGTCGGCGTGATTACCGCGGTTACCGGCAGTGTTTTCTTTTTACTGGTTCTTTACCGGCGGGGTGGACGTGCCTAGTTTCACAACCAGAAAATTCGGGCGCTTGCTTCTCGCTATTAGCTTGGCTGTAGTTGCACATGCCAGTTGTGCAGAAGTAACAAAGGCCACTGCTTCGGAGCGCATTGTCGCGCTTTCTCCCCACTCGGTTGAAATGCTTTTTCTGCTTGGGGCGGGCGACAAGATAGTTGGCACGCTGGACTATGCTGATTATCCCGAGCAGGCGAAAAAAATTCCTCGCATTGGTGGGCACGAAGGTGTGCAGCTTGATCGTTTGCTGGAGTTGGAGCCTGATTTGGTTATTGCCTGGCAAAGTGGAAACCAAAACCGCGATATCGCACGTATTAGAGATTTGGGAATCCCTGTCTACTTGAGCGAAACCAGAGAGCTTTCGGATATTCCAAAAGAACTGATTGAGCTTGCAGCGCTTGTTGGCGCCAATAGCAAGGGCGAAGAACTGGCAAACTCTTATAACAACCGGCTAGCCCAGCTGCGGGAGGCTTATAGTGAGCGCCCAAAAGTCCGATTCTTTTATCAACTGTGGTCTGATCCTTTGCGAACCGTGGCATCGGGAAGCTGGATCAATGAGATGTTTGAAGGCTGCGGTGGCGAGAATATTTTTGCATCTACCGGT
>DAITOW010000425.1:0-1995 GCA_036833965.1 Oleiphilaceae bacterium | reverse complement strand
ATCAGTTACGTGACTGACTGTATCAGGACAAGAACGTTATCGAGAATGTCGCGGATGGGCATGATTTTGTTGAACTTGGTGGCAGTAGTCGTCATGTGATCGGCTATTTGAATGATTTTCTTTTTACCGCGGAGAGGGCTAGAACGCCAGTAAGGGCGCTGTCGGGTGGTGAGACAAACCGTTTGTTGTTGGCAAAGCTGTTTGCCCAACCCTCTAATTTGATCGTGATGGATGAGCCTACCAATGACCTTGATGTTTCGACTCTGGAGTTGCTCGAAGAAAAGCTTGCTGATTACGATGGAACATTGCTCCTGACGAGCCATGACAGGGATTTTATTGATGAGGTTGTAACAAGTACTTTGGTATTTGAGGGGCAGGGCAAGGTTCAGGAATATGTTGGAGGTTACAAAGACTGGGTTCGTCAAACGGGTGGTGAGTTAGTCGATGAACTGTCTGATGAATTGAAAGCGGTTTCAACAGGTAAATCGAATGCTGAGCCACAAAAGGCAGTTGCTTCGCCGGCTCAAAATGAGCCAAAGAGGAAAAAGTTGAGCTACAAGCTACAGAGAGAGCTTGATGCCTTGCCTGAGCAGATTGCTGATCTGGAGGCGCAAGTAGAGAGTTTGCAACATGAGGTTTCGCAGCCGGAATTTTACGCTCAGGATCACGCGCATATTGACGCCCGGACGAACGAATTGACGTCGTTACAGGAGAGGCTTGAGGGCGCGATCGAGCGCTGGATGGAGCTTGAGGAGATGGCTGGCTAATGGGTTGGTTTATTGCAATCTTTGTGACGCTTATGATTGCCGGTTCGGTGTTGTGGATTAAACCGTCGAAAAGAGACCTGCGTTTAAGTGAACTGCGCCGAAGGGCCATGACAAGCGGTATTCGTGTTCGTCTGCTGGATGAAAAGTTGCGGGACAATCTTTTTCCCTGGTTGGAAGATCATCGCGGATATTCGCTTTATGAAAATCATCAGCTCGGTGGTCGGGAGGGTCGCTCTATGCAGGCTTTTGAAGTTCATCGCAAAGAGCCCTTGCATGAGCTTGATTACTTGAACCTTGATGTTGATGCCAAGAAACTAGAGGGGTTTGAGGCAGGCTTGCCTGACGGTGTAAGGGCTGTAGTCCTGTATCCGGACGGTGTAGGCTTGTTGTGGGATGAGCGTGGGGAGGTCGAAGTGGTTGATCGTTTGATTGAGTCGATGAAAGTACTGAGCGAAGCGTTTTCCTAGTTGAAACAAAAAACCGAAGCCAGAGGGCTTCGGTTTGGGGTTGCCGGGCTGACAATCAGATCTGGCTTGCACTACCCAAATCTTCAATAATCTTTTTGGCGTACAAATTGACGATAAAGTTAACTCGATTTTCGTTGTAGTTGATAATCGAAGGCGAAATGAATTCCCATTTGGTGCGCGCTGAATCCAGCTTTTTCAATGCGTCTGCATTCGTTGTCGCTGCGGTAAGCTTGTCGAGTGTCTCTCCAAACTCGCTTGCCAATGCGTCAAGGGTAATATCGTTGTCATCGTCTCGTGCATATACCTGACTCACGGTTGATGTGCTTCGCGCAGAATACTTTGTCATGATGAGAGCCATTAACTTGCCAGCATCGTGAATCAGATTTTGACCTTTGCTGGCATCGATGCCGGCCTCGCTAGCGACCGAGTTGTACAAAAGACTCAAGGTGTCGTTAAAGTTGATGTTGTATTCAGCGAGTTCTCCGACCAAACGCAAGTCGGTATAGCCCGTGTCCTTTACGATTGCGATGTTCTGGTTTAGGGATTCTTCATAGGTCAGCCATGCATCTCGCGCAGCATCCACTTGTGAGGTCAGTGCAGAATTTGCAAGAAGGCCGGAAATATCAATCATTAAATCTTCAACGGTGCCCACGGTAAATTGAACGACCTGCTGCTGTTCCTTATCTGCCTGATTTGCGCTGAAATTATAAAAGCTGTTCACCGAGTAGTAACTGTTGATGGTCGCATCATAAACTTTATTC
>DAITOW010000424.1:0-2005 GCA_036833965.1 Oleiphilaceae bacterium | reverse complement strand
GCTTGAAGCACTCCTTGAGCAACAGCAGCAATCTGGTAACTCATCGCAAAATAACGACTCACAACAACAGCAATCGGAAAATCTGGAAAATAGCGACAATAGCAAGCAAAACAGCAGCGAACAGCAGTCTTCTGATAGCTCATCACAGGGCCAACAAAACGAATCCGAAGATAACAAGACAGATACTGCTCCAGAAAATGAGCAAAACAGCGATGCACAAAATCAAGCGGGTCAAAACGGCAACACCGGGGAGCATGATGACCAAGAAGCACAAGCCCCTCAATCCACTGACGACATAAACGAAATGAATCAGCAAGCACAGCAAGCCGGTCAGTCAGAAAATGATGGGGATGAGGAGCAAGCTCAAGATAACCAAGGTGGCGCCGGAACCACGTTAACACCGGAACAAATTCAGGCTTTGGAAGAGCAAAGCCAACAAGAAGCGAATAGAGAATCGATGGCGATAGAAGATTCTCTGACAACCGAGGAGCAGCGTTCATACGAACAATGGATGCGCCGCGTACCGGATGACCCCTCTGGTTTGTTAAGACGTAAATTTGAACAACAGGCCCGCGAGCGCAAGCGGGAAAACAATCCTGAGGAACCCTTATGGTAAGCCGTCTTTTGTTCCTGACGCTGATACTTAATGTACTTGCGCAAGCGACGAACAGCTTTGCGCAGACCGAACTCAACGTCAGCGTTGATAAAAACAAACTCTATCAGAACGAGATTCTTAATTTAACGATTCAAGCAAACTCCGAGCTGGATTTCAGTTTGGGCGGTCTAATGAACTTCGGAGGTGCGCAAATTGAGGCACCCGTGTTCGAAGGTCTGGAAGCAGACTGGGAAATCATTGATAAGCAGCAAAGCTATAACATGCAATCGATCAATGGCAACACGCAAAGCATTATTACCTGGCGCTATGCGCTAAGCCCCCGAAACGATGGCATTCTGCAAATACCGTCGGCAAAGTTAAAAGACGCAAGCAGTGCGCCAGTCAATGTGCAGGTGATAGCCGGCAATCGCCCGATCGATGCAACAAATCCACCAAGCGTATTCCTGAAAGCAAGCGTAGACAAACCCAGCCCTTACCTTCAGGAACAGGTTATCTACACGCTTGAGTTGTATACCCTCGGCGAGGCACGGGGCGACATGTCGGAGCCAACACATCCCGACTTTATCATTGAGGCTCTAGGCGACACGACCAAAACGTACAAAATGCGCTATAACCAACGATATGAGGTCTATGAGAGGCGATACTTGCTCTTCCCGCAAAAAAGCGGCTCTTTAACCATCTCCGCGCAAGAGTTTAGCGGCACCGTTGTCGATGCGCGCACACGGCGACGAGGTCGAGCAAGAGAGCTATCGAACGACCTGACCTTAAACGTAAAACAACCCCCGGCCGGGTTCAGCGGGGATACCTGGTTACCGGCAACGAGTCTGTTTATCAACGAAACCTATCAACCCGATGTGACAGAGATTACCCAAGGCGAGTCGATCACCCGTCAAATCAACATTACAAGCCTCGGTCTTCTGGGATCCGCCCTGCCCGAACTTCCTGTACCTTCGGTAGACGGATTAAAGATTTATCCCGACCAACCACAGTTGAACGCAAGCGAGCACTCGCAGGGCGTGCAAAGCTCCCGGCGGGAGACGCAAGCGATGGTTGCAATTGCTCCGGGCGAGTATGTTTTGCCAGCTATCGAGCTCAAATGGTGGGACACAATCAACGATGTAGAACGCATAGCAAGCGTACCCGAGCGAAAGATCAACATTCTTCCCGGAGCAGGAAGCACTGCTTCTCAAACTCAGGCAGATGTTTCGCAGACAGTTCCGCTCTCCGGAAGCGACATTGATCCAGGTTCTGAAGCTCAAGATGACACCGAATCTTCATCGTCCAATGCTAATGACCAAGAAGCCTCGGATGGATTAGTGAGCAGCGACAAACTTGCTTCCCCGGAGACATTCGATGCCTCTGCGAGTAAATGGTGGATGGTCGCGACGG
>DAITOW010000423.1:0-2058 GCA_036833965.1 Oleiphilaceae bacterium | reverse complement strand
AAGGAAATCAACCTGAAGATTATGAATATAATTATCAGCTAACTTTAGCAATGGCGAAGGGTTAGAGCAAGGATCATTCTAATGAATCGTCCCTGCATTAAGGAGTTTTTAGACTACAAGCCAGATTACGCTCATTTATTGAGCAGCACACACGTAAAGCCACAAACCAGTTAGCAAATCTGACGGAATGCTTTTTTGAAAATACCCATACAAATACGCTTTTTGTTATGATGGCGCCCCTCAGATGTCCAATTAAAGAAAAATGTGATCCCGCGCCACCAGAATCTGATAGCCGGGACAGTTAAATTAAGGTTGATAAAATGTCGATTACCCCCGATGACATCCAAAAAATCGCGCTACTTTCGCGCTTGAAAGTCGACGAAAGCAAAATCGAAAAGCTGAGTGGCGATATCAACAACATATTGGGTCTTGTTGATCAACTTCAACAAGCAGACACCGATGGCGTTGCCCCAATGGCGCACCCTCTCGATGCGGTACAGACCTTACGCGCAGACCAGGTAACTGAAACCAATCAACGCGAGAAGTACCAGAGCATCGCCCCGGCAGTAGAGGACGGGCTATTTCTGGTTCCAAAAGTGATTGAATAATCACTCATACACAAGCGACTGATTTAAATACTTTTAGAACGTATTACCGAGTTGATGAACATGCTAGAGAAATCCATCAAGGAGCTTGCCCAGGGCCTCCGAAACAAAGAATTTTCGAGTGTCGAGCTTACACAAGCCTACCTTGACCGTATCGAAAAGCTGGACAAAAAAATAAACAGCTACATTACTGTCTGTGCAGAGCAAGCATTAGCAGATGCCGCCAAAGCTGACGAGAAAATTGCAAATGGCAATAATAACCTTTGGACCGGGATTCCGTTCGCACACAAAGATATTTTTTGTACCGATGGCACATTGACCACCTGCGGCTCGAAAATGCTGCACAACTTCGTACCTCCTTACAACGCAACGGTCGCAGAGAAGTTTATTGAAGCTGGCGCGATTTGCCTTGGCAAGACAAACATGGATGAGTTCGCGATGGGCTCAACCAACGAAAGCAGCTATTACGGCAAGGTACTCAATCCCTGGAGTGAAACCAAAGAACTTGTTCCCGGCGGGTCATCAGGTGGTTCGGCTGCTGCGGTTGCCGCTCGCTTGGCCCCAGTTGCAACGGGCACAGACACAGGAGGCTCAATTCGACAGCCTGCGGCATTTTGCGGACTGACCGGTCTCAAGCCAACATATGGCCGGGTGTCGCGTTACGGCATGATCGCCTTCGCTTCAAGCCTGGATCAGGGCGGCCCCATGGCAAAAAGCGCAGAGGACTGTGCGGCCATGCTACAAGTGATGGCGGGTCATGATGCAAAAGATTCCACCAGCATCGCCCAAGACGTTCCCGACTACCTTGAAGCACTCACTGGCGACATATCCGGCCTGAAAATTGGTCTCCCGAAAGAGTACTTCAATGAGCACTTGAGCGCAGAGATCAATCAGGTTCTGCAGGATGCCATCAAGGTTCTCGAAGCAAAAGGCGTTGAATTCAAAGAGGTAAGCTTGCCGAATAGCGGCCTAGGCGTACCTGCATATTATGTCATTGCCCCCGCTGAAGCATCAGCAAACCTGAGCCGTTTTGACGGAGTCCGTTATGGCTATCGCTGCGAAGACCCCAAAGACCTGCTGGACATGTACTTGCGAAGTCGTTCGGAGGGTTTTGGCGATGAGGTCAAGCGCCGCATTATGTTGGGAACCTACGCTCTTTCGGCAGGCTACTATGACGCCTACTATAACAAGGCCATGCAAGTTCGTCGTTTGATCAAAAACGACTTCGAAACAGCCTTCAAGGAGGTAGATTTTATTCTGGGCCCAACCACCCCCTCTCCCGCATTCGGTTTTGGTGAAAAAGGTGATGACCCGGTGCAAATGTATCTGGAAGACGTTTATACCATCACTGCAAACCTTGCAGGCATTCCTGCAATGTCGCTGCCAGCCGGCTTAGTAAACGGATTGCCTTGTGGTCTTCAATTACTTGGTAACTACTTCGACGAAGCACGCA
>DAITOW010000422.1:0-2070 GCA_036833965.1 Oleiphilaceae bacterium | reverse complement strand
TCTTCTACAGTATCGGCTTCACGGGTTCCTCTGGAATCAAAAAATACGCGATTTGCAATTTGGTAGAGCTCTTCCGGGGTTACGGTTGCTGCACCAAGTTTCGCGACGACAACGCCTGCCGCAAGATTGGCGATTTGTGCTGCATCTTCGAGCGGTGTTCCGGCGGCCATCATCAGGGCGAGCGTGCCGATGACGGTGTCGCCAGCGCCCGTGACATCTGCGACTTCCCGAACCCGTGTTGGCATATCATGTTTGCTTGCGGGGGTAAGTACGGACATGCCTTGCTCGCTGCGAGTGAGTAAGATTGCATCTATGCCAGCGTCCGCCATTAATTTTTTGGCGGAATCGTGAATGGCTGCTTCGGAGCCGGTTTCGCCACCGGCAGCAATAAACTCTTTCAGGTTAGGCGTAATAACATGTGCGCCCCGATAGACGCTCAAATCATTTGATTTCGGATCGACGAGGACTGTTTTCCCACGACTACGTGCTTCTTTAATCATCTCGGAAACATAGCGCAGAGAGCCTTTGTTGTAGTCCGAGAAGATGACAAAGTCATATTGATCCAGCTCTGTCTTGAAGCGCTCCATCAGTGTAAGTGCGTGTTTTTCCTGAAACGGGTCTTCAAAGTCAAGTCGAACCACCTGTTGATGCCGGCTGATCACCCTTAACTTGGTGATGGTTGGCTGGTCATTCTGTCGAATAAGTTGGGATGACACCATGTCTCTTGCGAGCATGCTTTCGAGGCGGTCAGCGTTCTCATCGTTACCGATTAGTCCCATCAGGGATACTTTGCCGTCAAGGTGGGCAATGTTTCTGGCGACGTTTGCAGCTCCGCCGATTCGGTCTTCCAGATCGTTGATTTTAACAACCGGGACTGGGGCTTCAGGGGAAATACGTTGGGAATCGCCTTGCCAGTATCGATCAAGCATTACGTCACCGACCACCAGAATGTTCAAGTCGGAGAGATGGTCGAATACAGAGATATCAAACATGAAGAGTAAAACGCCAAGCTAACAGGGACAGAAGGTATTAGCTTAGCGTAAAAGCGGTGTTGCTTACAGTTTTGTCGCGCTTGAGTGAACGATCGGGCAGAGTGCAGTTTATTTCAGCGCTTGCTGTTCCTGATAGCTTTGAGCATTGAACTCATCCAGTGCGTAGCTTTGTGTGTACATGTTTGCTTCGGCCGGAGGCATGCGCAGCATCGGAATGCCGGACTTTGCAAGTTCGATAGTGCGGATGAAGTACGGTCCCGGCTCATTGCTGTCACGAATCATCAGGCCAAAATAGGAAAGCGGGACCCAGTGGGTGCCGCGACTCAGGTTGTCAGAAAATTGAGCGCTGCCGATCGGCGTGTTGGATTCACTATAAAGTGAAGCTCTGATGTAATACCGTGCTGCCTCGGTGGTTTCCACTTCAATTTCAAATAACAAGTCGCCTTGTGCCGTGATTTTCTCCCGATATTCTCCAGTGATACTGATCACTGGAGGAGAAAGAACAAAGCTTACTGATTCCGACAGCTTTTTGTGATCGCTCGCGATGAGCGCTTTATATATGCCGATGGGCCAGTCCTTCGTTTGCTCTGAGCCTAGCTCGAGTGAATAAACGCCGTCACCGTTAGCGTCGTTCAGGTCGAACATACCTAATTGCAGCGTCTCGTTCGCAAAAACTGCAGTAACGAGCTTGTTTGGAATGCCGGCTTTACCGCCATCATCAACGCGAGCAAAGATCTCAATCGTCTCGCCTTGCAGCAAATATTTTTTGTCCGTCCAGGCAGTCAAGGCTGCGGTTTTGTCGTCGCTTTGGCTGGTGCGTTCGTGTGTTTCGTACATCATGAATACAGGGTCGCGCTCGGGTAGCTCAAAGCGCACGTTATCACTCGGGTAGCGGGAAAAGGCTTCATGGTCCTTTAGAACGGCGTTGTGTAGCGCTGTTTTGTTCTTGATTGCGCGGATCTGGTCAATCCCGGATAGAGGCGGTTCGTCATCTGTTTGCGTGCCTTGCTCGGGTTCCGCTGCTTCGCTCTGGACAATCGCATTAGGCAGGATTGTGGCTTTTGGCAGAACAGTTTCG
>DAITOW010000421.1:0-2071 GCA_036833965.1 Oleiphilaceae bacterium | reverse complement strand
AACCCTTTGGCATGCAGCGCGGCGCTGGCCAGTCTGACTCTCTTGTCGGAATACGATGTCGAGTCCGTCGTTCGCAACATCGCAAGTCAGCTCGAGACAGGTCTTGCTCCATGTCGTGCGCTAGATAGCGTAGCGGAAGTCCGCGTGCTCGGCGCCATTGGCGTTGTTGAAATGAAAGAGCCTGTGCACATGGCGCAAATCCAACCCATGTTCGTAGAGCATGGCATCTGGGTTCGGCCTTTCGGCAAACTTGTTTATGTCATGCCAGCCTACATTATGACTAACGAAGAACTAGCAGCGCTTTGTGAGGGCGTTCATGCGGTACTTACGGCAGTTTCTGGCGAATAATCGCCCTCGGTTATGACCCGAATTTCATTAGGCCTTTGCAGAAAGTAGGATGGCCGCACTCCCAACATCTGGTGAAAGGTATGCGTGCAGTGAGACAAGTCAACAAAGCCGGCAGCAATTGCAGCTTCGGTTAGATTCTTGCCTTTACCTATGTGTGAGGCCGTAACATACAAGCGGTGCCACTGACGGTAGCGTCGAATCGGAACGCCGGTTTGCTTTTTGAACAACTGAACTAACCTCGGAGTAGACAAATTTACAGAGCTCGCCAGTTGCTCAATAGGCAGGTTATGGTCAATTGCGCTTTGAATTTTCTGCACGACACGCTGAACCCTGTTGTCGCACGAAAATTCTGCGTGGTTGTCCGGACGAAGAGCGTGATACAACAGTTCTTTAGCTTCATCGCTGCCAAACCCGCCTCGATGAAGCGCTGATAGTTTCGATCTGAAGTCTGTTTCATACTCCAAATCCAGATGCACATTAGTACATCTTTGCCCCATTCTTTTACTCAAATAATGATAATCCGAGCCCATCACGTCCAAATTCAAGTTTGCGATAAGGTTACCTCTGGTATCGATGTAAACAGAGCAGTCGGGCGGTAATAACACAGACCTTGTTTCGATAAGATGATCACTTCCCGGCAAACGGATAGACATTAGCCCTTCGAGAGAAACGCAAAGTGTCGCCGCCCCCTGCAGCAAATGCAGCGGTTCATCGAGGCGACCCAGATAAAGTGTTCGCTCCTTCCAGAGATAGAGCAATGATTTGTCGTTCATCTTCTTATATTTGTATTTGGCTCTGTTCCAGTCTCTGAGATTAACCCCTGCGATGCCAGGAATCACATCAAATCGCTCTAATCGTGATGACCAACGCAATTCAGCACAAAAGCTTAAAAAAGCATCAGTTTATACAAGCGCCAATCACCCGCGCACTCCTAGGCTATCCGCCACTGATGTTGTTAGTTCAGTATAAAAATAAATATGAGGACACTAATAATGAAGAAATTTAAAAAAGCATTGACCCTAAGCGCAGCACTTACTTGCGCATCCATTAGCACCGCACAAGCGGGCTGGCTAAGTAATCTGTTCGACAATAAAGAGGCCGATACCAAGCACCCTATGATGCTCGTTCCTGGCATCTTTGCCTTCGACACCATTTCTATTGTGGACTACTGGCATCAGATCCCCGGACATCTTGAAGCCGAAGGTGGTGAAGTCTATGTTGCGGCGATCAATGCCTTTGACAGCTCCGTTGGGCGTGGAGAGGACTTGATTGAGCAACTGGAGAACATCAAGGCCGCGTCTGGCGGCAGTATTCAAAAGTTCAACCTTCTGGGCCATAGCCAGGGCGGTATGACATCCCGCTATGTGATGGAAACGCGTCCCGATCTTGTTGCATCGGTAACGACGATCCACACGCCCAACAAGGGAACACCGGTCGCAGATTTGGTTAACAGCGCATTTCCGCCAGCCACTGTTGGTGGAACTTTGTTCTCGACATTTGCCAATGCCGTTGGCGATCTGGTGAACCTGCTTTCTGATAATACCAAAGAAAATGCCGACATCTTCGCAATGCTCGGAGAGTTTACCGAAGCAGGCTCTGTACAATTTAACAACACGTACCCGCATGGTGTGCCAGCAACCGAGTGCGGCGAGGGTGAAGAGCTTGTTAACATCAATGGTCACAATATCAGACTCTATTCCTGGAGTGGCGACAGAACCGCAAC
>DAITOW010000420.1:0-2079 GCA_036833965.1 Oleiphilaceae bacterium | reverse complement strand
GTTAAAGGCCTTGCGCGCCGAGGTGGATATCCTGACCCTAACAGCCACGCCAATACCGAGAACCTTGAATATGGCAATGGGCGGAGTCAGAGATCTGTCGATTATTGCAACGCCCCCTGCGCGTCGTTTGTCGGTTAAAACCTTTGTTCGTCAGAAGCAGGACGCCCTCATCCGCGAGTCGGTATTAAGGGAGATTCTCCGTGGTGGTCAGGTTTACTACCTTTTCAATGACGTAAAGAATATCGAAAAGGAAGTTGAATATTTGCAGAAGCTCGTACCCGAAAGTCGTGTAGGCTTTGCTCACGGACAAATGCGCGAGCGCGAACTCGAACAGGCCATGTCGGATTTCTATCACCAACGGTTTAATGTGCTGGTCTGTTCAACCATTATCGAAACCGGAATTGATATTCCAAACGCCAACACGATTATTATTGATAGAGCCGATAAGTTCGGTCTGGCCCAGTTGCACCAACTGCGCGGTCGGGTCGGCCGTTCCCATCACCAAGCCTATGCCTACCTCCTTACCCCCGCCGAACAGCGCTTGACGGGTGATGCCGAGAAGCGATTGGAGGCGATTTCTGCAGCACAGGATTTGGGTGCCGGCTTTATGCTGGCTACACACGATCTTGAAATACGCGGGGCGGGCGAATTGTTGGGTGAAGAGCAAAGCGGCCAGATTCAAAGCGTCGGGTTTTCACTGTACATGGAGTTGTTGGAGCAGGCAGTTCGATCTCTCCAGGACGGACGAGAATTTGATATTGAAGAGAGCATGCATGGAACGGAAGTCAATCTTCGCATCCCGGCACTTATCCCGGAAGATTACCTTCCTGATGTGCACGCCAGACTGGTGCTATACAAGCGTATAGCAAGTTGTAAAACGCATGAGGAGCTCAAGGATCTTCAGGTAGAAATGATTGACCGTTTCGGTTTGTTGGCAGAGCCAACGAAAAATCTGCTGCGCCAGGCTGAATTGAAGCTTGAGGCACAAAAACTCGGTATAATTAAAATAGATGGTGGAGCCACAAGTGGGAGCTTTGATTTCGGCAAGCAAACTACTGTTGACCCATTGGCTCTTGTGCAATTAGTTCAAAAGGCTCCCCATATTTATCGTTTGGAAGGAGCCAGTCGCTTGCGATTTGAGCTAAAGGCTTCTTCCGCAGATAAAAAGATTGAAGAAGTTCGCTCACTGATCAAAGCTCTGTCCAAACCGGCGACATAAAAAGTAAAAGGAGATCCCATTGGCTCACTCAAGCGTCGCTAGCAGCGTTATCAAAAGCGGCATCATACTGTTGCTTGCGCAGGTTTTTAGCGCCTCACTGCTTTTTGCAGAAGAAGCCGAAGCCCCTGACCGCTATCAGATAGAGTTCATCCTTTTTAAACAGGCAAGCCCGGATCTTTCAGTGCTCGAATATGAGCGCGTATCGTCCCCAATAACGCCATCTGCGCCCTACCTGAGCTTAAACCCTTACAGCGAACACGCGTTGAGTTCTACCCAGCGCGCTAAACCCAAAGAGAATTACGAGCAGACCCTTTCCGAAACAGAAGAACGTTTGCTAAAGAAGGGTTACGAGGTTTTGGCAAAAGGCTCCTGGATTGAGCCAATGAGCAAAGATAGCCGATCGCTACCCTTACGTTTAAGCTCTGCTGAAACAGGTTACGATCATCCTTTTTGGTTCAGTGAATGGCAAATCTCCCGATTAGAGCAAGGAAACACTGACAACGAAGAAAGCGATGGAGAAAGCACGCCAGACTTTCGTGAGGAACATTTTTATGGAGAGCTGACTCTTCGACGGTCTCGGTATCTTCATGCTGAGTTGCGGCTTGATTATTACTTTAAAGAACCAGTGTTTTATAAGAACATGATGGATTATCTGTTTGCTCCGTTTGATCAACGCCTGCCATTTGCCGGTTTACTTATCCCGTCGATGATGGTCGAACAGGACGGATTCGCGTACGACCAGCAAAACAGCAACTTGGTCACCGTTAAATCGTTTGGTTTTGAACAGAGTCGCCGTATCAAAATTTCTGAGGTCCATTACCTCGATCATCCTTATCTGGGAATGATCATCACCATTAATC
>DAITOW010000419.1:0-2088 GCA_036833965.1 Oleiphilaceae bacterium | reverse complement strand
ATGCGCAATCGGGTGTCATGCCGCCCGCCGCAACATTACTACTCCAAATGCAAGACAAATAACGATCGGAGCCAAACTTGCAATAGCAGGCTCGAACCCAAAAACCATACTGGCCGGCCCCAAGAGATCTTGCATGTATTTGAACGATAGGCCTACGACAAGTCCAACGAACACTCTCGTCCCCATAGCCACGCTTCTAAGAGGCCCAAAAACAAAAGAAATTGCGATTAAAACCAAAGAAATTGTCGTGACTGGCTGAAGCGCCTTTTTCCAAAAAGACAGAACATAAACCCCGCCATCCAACCCCTGCTCTGCAAGGTAAGCAGAATACCTGAACAAACCACTCAAGGAGAGATTGTCCGGCTTAACAATCAAGATACTAAGCAACGACGGTGTCAGTTCTGTCTGCCAGGGCATGAGTTCGGATTGAGTGGCCACAACACGCGCACCATCAAATTCGGATATTTTGACATTAATAAGACTCCAGCCGCCCTCATGAAACAGCGCCCGTGATGCAAACAGACTCTTCACCAGTTGTCGATTTTCACCATACTGATTAATTGAAATACCATGAAGTGCGCCATTAGGTTCCACAGCATTAACATGAATAAAGCTGCTACCCTCTTTATGCCAAAGTCCCTCACCGTATACGATGTTAGACTGAGCACCTTGCTTGAGGGCTTTGCCGCTTTGCGCAATTTTCTCTGTTGTTGGAGCGACATATTCACCGAGCAAAGCGCCCAAAACGACAACAAGAATGACTGGTTTCATGGAAGCCCAAACTATGCGTGCAAGCGACACACCTGCCGCCCTAACAACAGTTAGCTCGCTATTTTTGGCGAGCGCACCAAGGCCAATCAAGCATCCCATAAAGGCGCCTAGCGGCAAATAATCATATATTCGGCGCGGCATTGTCAGACCGATATAAATAAGCGCATCAAGAATACCGTAGTCGTTCTTCAGATCCTCGGTTTCAGCAATAAATCCGAAAACCACATCCAAACTCAGAACAACAAACATAACGACAGCTGTCGCAGCGAGAACGGACCGGGAAACATAACGATCAATAAGCCTCACCGGACAACCTCCTGATCACTACCCGAACTAAGCATCAACTTGATGCGTTCCCTGTAAAACAACACGAGCGCTGTGACAAAAAAAGCCAAATGCACCGAGACAAACGTAACGAGAGGTTCGACATCGCCCTCCGCGCTTTTCTTCTTGGCCAAAATTAACAAGCCCAGATAGAGTATGTAGATGAGCATTGCGGGCAACAAATGCATAAAACGCCCCTGCCGTGGATTCACCTTGCATACTGAAACAGCAATCATCGCGACAATCGGCACTAAAATCACTAACGAAATTCGCCAATATAAAATGGACTTGGATACGAGATCATCTTCAGCGATCAGCGTCATCGTCGGGATCGCCTCTTCTTTCACCTTATGGATTTCCGTATCGGGCTCAGCGATCAAAACTCCATAAGACTCAAAACCAAGCTCCCGATAGTTGGCCTGCCCGGGAACGCCCTGATATTGCCTCCCGTTCTGCAAAATCAAAAAGCGGCTGCCTGTCGCCTCATCTACACGCTGAACACCACGCTCGGCATACAGGATGTTTGTTAACGCACTGTCGGAGACTGATTCAGCAACAAAAACATCGTACATGACCTTCTTGTCTTCACTTAAACTACCAGCATAGGTTACCCGATTGCCGATATTCAGATTCTGGAATCGACCGGGAGCCAAGAGATCAAATGCTGTCTTACTCGCCTGTTCTGCAAATAACTGCTCAACCTTCGCCATGCCTTTGGGCGACACGTATAGCGACAGGAAGGCAACCGCCAGAGCAACAGCACCCGCCATAACCCAAGTCGTGCCCAACAATTTGTTTTGACTGTAGCCGCAAGCATGCAGGACAGTCATTTCACTTTCCAGATACATTCGACCATATGCGAGTAACACACCCATAAACAAACCCAATGGCAAAATCAGTTCCAGAAAACCGGGTAAACGGTAGGCCATCACCAGAAAGAGAATATCCGGAGAAATATTTCCAAGCGCTGCTTGAGACAAGTATTTAATGAAC
>DAITOW010000418.1:0-2091 GCA_036833965.1 Oleiphilaceae bacterium | reverse complement strand
TGAGCAGCCCTGTTTTCGCAAGCGGGAGTGCGATACCAAAAAAGCGCTGTTTGGCCGATGCACCCATGGTCGTTCCCAGTTCAAGCAAGCCTTTATCGATGGCAGAAAAAGCGTTGTAGATGGGCTGCACCGCAAAGGGTAAGGAGTAAACAATCGAACCGATTACCAGCCCCCAGAATGTAAAGACCAATGTACCTAAACCAAGGCTTTGAGTGAGTTGGCCAACGAGGCCGTCTGGGCTCATCAGTAAGAGCAAATAAAAGCCCAGTACGGTTGGGGGGAGCACAATAGGCAGGGTGATGACGCTTAATATAATTGGCTTTAGCCTGCTTTGTGTTTGGCTTAACCACCAGGCAAGTGGTGTTGCCAATACCAGTAAGATGGCCATGGTAATGAACGCCAGACGTAAACTAAGCCAAACGGTTGTCCAATCGGAGCTCATTGCTCATCCATCTCCCATCCATCTGTCATCTATCTTTAGTGTCAGAAAACATTAAATATCCCGAATCGCGAATTATCTTACGTGCTTCTTGGCTTTTAAGAAACTCGAAAAAATGCAGCGCTTCAGGATTATTCTCGGCGCGTTTCAACAGGATCGCGTTCTGCTGGATCGGAGTATGCCAAGTGAATGGAATCAGGGTGTGTTCGATGCTTTTTGTGATTGCCAGAACCTGAGCGTAAGCAACGAGGGCGTTGCTGCAAGCTCCGCTATCAAAAAACTGGAATGCCTGTGCGACTGACTGGCCTTTCACAATGCGTTCAAACTTCCAACCTTTATCTTCAAGATGTTTAATCAATTGTTCGGCTGCGCGCCCATAAGGTGCGATTGAGGGGTTGGCAATCGCCAGGCACCCTATAGTCTGCGGAGATTCGAGCGCTTGTTCCGTACTTTTGGTTTGGCTTAGCTTGCCTACGAGGGCCAATTGCCCGTATGCATAGGTGAACTCAGAATCCTTGATTACTAGCTCTTCTGGAAGGTTCTTACCTATGGGCTCAGCTGAAAGAAAGATGTCGATCGGCGCGCCATGACGAATCTGCGCGATCAGTTTTCCGGAGGAAGCGTAGATCGGTCGTAAAGACTTTTTCTCATAGTCTGTGATAAGGGCTTCGAATGAAGCGCGAAAATTGCTTGCCGTTGCTATTTGTACGACGTCTGCGTAGCTGGCGCTTGAAATGATCGACAAACATACGATGCCCCAGAGTTTCAGAAAAGTTTTTCGGTGGCTCACCGTTTTAGCTCTGATTCTCTCTGGATGCCAAAAAAGCATCGTACTCGTCTGGCACTCCGCAGAAGGTAATATCTTTTGTTTCAACGAGGTCATAACGAATGTCCGCGCCATCAGCAATCAATAAATTGTACAGGGGGGCGATGTAATATTCGTTGTTCACCAGAGCAGAATTTGTGGATCGGGCTTTTTCAAACAGTGCAATAAAATCCAGGCCTGATTTGAAATAGTAAAGCCCGGTACTGCACAGATTCGAGATCGGGTTCTTCTCAGCCGTTTCGATGACTTTGTTTGAGCCTTCAGCTAAGGGCTTGGCATAGGACCAGTTTGCACCCTCGCCTTTGAAAACCTCAAGGTAGCCATCGCATTCATCGAGGAAGTCCGGGAAGCGAAAGTGTCGACGAAAAGTGTCGATGTTAAAAATGGTGATGGGGTCTGACTTTTTAGCGCTTTGTTGCAGGCCTAGAACTACGGTTTCTGCTTGTCCATCGGTTGGCTTATCCAGAACAACGATCTCGAAATGCTTGATTCCCAGCGCATTACAACGCTCTTCAACAAAGGTCGGGGTATTTTGAATGTCGCGACAAATAAATAAAAATGGCTCTGTAGAGAAGTAACTGGAGAAGCTCTCTACAGCGTAGTCGAAAAGAGGTTTTCCAAAAGCATTCAGCATGTACTTTGGTTTGTCGTATCCGGCTTTTGTAAAACGCGAGCTTAAGCCCGCCATTGGCATAACAATCAAGATAACTGCTCCAGGTTTTGATATAGCTTCATTGCGTTTGCGAGAAGGGCGAGTTGTCGTTTCGGCTTGTCGGAATGCAGGGGAAGCATGGACAAAAATAATTGAATTTGCATGGCGCATAAC
>DAITOW010000417.1:278-2100 GCA_036833965.1 Oleiphilaceae bacterium | reverse complement strand
ACCGTTCGGTGCTTTCTTAGTTTGGAATAAAACTGCTTTTACGTAAAATCGCAGTAAGATCTTTTGAATAACCTGACACCGGATGGTTGTACAAACCTTCAAAGAGTTCATCAAGTGTTGCGGCCAAATCAACGCGCTCGACCTTCTCTTCTGAAAGAATCAGTTTCAAAACCGGCGAGAATAATTTGGGCAACGCAATACCACTCGACGCAATTCCGCCGGAGCGCTTGAGCAGCGACAAGGTTGACTTGCTCAAGCCCTGAATCGAATCACCGAACAAGCTCTTTTTTATGGTTTTTTGATCAACTTTGCTCATATTAAACGTTAATGGGGCTTCCGCTTAGCTTTACAAGTAGCAAGTCATTCTCGACAATGTGTTTTGTCGATGATACCACATGGATAGACCGGATCATGCCTGAATTTTCTATCGTGCACTCATTCTTTTTGATCTTTACCGGCGCGGCTATCGTTGCTTCGTTCGCCCTTTATGCGCGACAACCGCTTATTCTCTCGTACATAATTATCGGTGCAATTATTGGTCCTTTCGGTCTCAACTATGTCTCTGAGCCAAAGGTTCTCACTGAAATTGCCGAGATCGGCATTATCTTTCTTCTGTTCTTGCTTGGGCTTGATATGCAGCCAAAAAGCCTTGGCAGCATGGTAGGTAAAGCAAGCTTCGTTGCAGTAGTGAGCTCCTTGCTTTTTGCCGCAGTAGGATATGTCACGTCGATCGCTTTTGGTTTTACTAACACAGAAGCGCTGATTATTGGTGCGTGCATGATGTTCTCAAGCACCATTATAGGCATCAAACTATTACCAACGACGGTACTCCATCATAAGCATACGGGAGAGCTTGTTGTCGCTTTGCTGTTGGTACAAGACCTTATTGCTATCGTTGTCCTACTGTTAATTGGTGGGCTCGGCGCAAGCAACGAAGAAGCAACCGCTCTCACCGACATTGCCATCTCTTTTGCAATGCTTCCTGTTGTGGGCCTGGGAGCAGTGGCGGGGGTGAGGTATATAATTCTTCCTCTGTTCATGAAGTTCGATCGCTTTCATGAATATATGTTCCTGCTTTCGATCGGATGGTGCCTAGGCGTCGCCGAGCTATCTGAGATACTGGGTTTATCTCTTGAAATCGGCGCATTCATCGCGGGAATCAGCCTCGCAACAAGCCCTATATCGCAATATATAGCGGTGAACCTGAAACCATTGAGGGACTTTTTCCTGGTTCTTTTCTTCTTTTCTCTGGGCGCAAACTTTAATCACGGACTGCTTGATGACATCCTTCTACCAACCATCGTCTTGGGCTTACTGATGATTGCGATCAAACCTGCCGGTTTCAAACAACTTTTGAAGCTCAGTGGCGAGCAAAAAGCGGACGCGTGGGAAGTTGGGTTTCGTCTTGGTCAGATCAGTGAGTTTTCATTGATGATTGCTTTCCTCGCCTTTTCGCAGCAACTAATAAGTAACGAGGCATCTCATCTAATTCAGGCAACGGCAATTCTCAGCTTTGTTTTAAATAGCTACCTCGTTATCTTCCGCTACCCAAGCCCGATAGCAGTCAGCGACAAACTTCGAAGAGACTAATTCCTACGGCAACCCTATGCAGAATACAAACTGCCCTTGCGGCAGCAATAAGAGTTATGAAAATTGCTGTGAGCCGATGCATCTAGGTAAGGCACATGCCGAATCTGCAGAAACATTAATGCGCTCCCGATACACTGCATACGTCAAACTCGATGAAGACTATCTTTTAAAAACCTGGCACGCCAGTACGCGACCCAAATCGCTGGATCTTGAACCAACAAACTGGATTGGG
>DAITOW010000417.1:0-268 GCA_036833965.1 Oleiphilaceae bacterium | reverse complement strand
TGAAGATCAAATCAAAGAAAGGCGGGTTGAATGAAGAGACCTGCGGTTGGGTTGAGTTTGTTGCCCGATACAAAATTAACGGCAAAGCTTTCCGCATGGAAGAACTGAGTTATTTCCAGAAAGAAGACGGCGTCTGGTACTACGTAAACGCCGCCAATCCTTAAAGAACGATCACAACAGAAGATAAGCGAACCGGAAAAGCACTATGCTCGCATTCCCTTTGTGCTCTCGGTTTCGGAAATATATCGGCCAATTGCACGCTCTATAC
>DAITOW010000416.1:0-2114 GCA_036833965.1 Oleiphilaceae bacterium | reverse complement strand
CCTGATACTACGTTCTTTAGTAATGTTGAAATAATTCAAATAAAAGGTAGCTGAATTAAGTTTTGATTTGAAGTTTCATAAGACGCCGATAGCACTTCTGTCGGCGTCTTTGTTTAAGCAAGGAGCAGTCGTTCACAAGTGTCGATTTTAGTGGATATATCCGACCCCTATGTGCCAGAAGCTCCCGTTCAATTATTTGTGATTAAACGGCAGAGGGGGTACTAGAGCAGCCCTTCAATTAAAAGCAGTGAAACGCCTGCAATGAACTTCAAGCAGTCTACAATACTACCAACCCTATAGGCGAGAAACTCAGATTAGTTATGAGTTTATACAAATTAGGATGTTCTTCTCAGCCCCGCCCGTTTTCCCAAAAACTAGCTTCTTATGTCGTCTGCTGAATCAAAGCTGCAGCATGTTTAATGGCTTTTCGAATTCTATGATAGGTACCACAGCGGCAGATATTGTCGCTCATAGCTTCGTCAATGTCACGATCGTTGGGATTGGGATTAGACTCCAATAGTTTGACGGCGGTTAAAATTTGTCCCGCCTGACAAAACCCACACTGAGCGACATCTTCGTTTATCCATGCTTCTTGCACCGGATGCAGAATATCATCGACCGCAAGCCCTTCAATAGTGGTTAGCGATGCACCTTCCACTTCTTCCATCGGAACAATGCATGGGCGAACTAGCTCACCGTCTTTAAAGATAGTGCAAGCGCCACACACGCCAACACCGCAACCATATTTTGGGCCAGTAATACCAAGTCGATCACGCAAGAGATACAGAAGCTCATCATCGTTTTCAGCGTCGATAGAAACCGGGTTATTGTTAACATTAAATGTAATTTGTGGCATGAATTAACCCTCTGGATAGAAGTCACGAAGTGGAAAACGACGTGGTGCAATACCCGTCGCCCTGGCAAATGCGTTGGCTATCGCCGCTGCCGCCGCAGGCACTACCAACTCGCCTGCACCTCCCGGTGTTTCTCCGTTAGGCGGCATAAAGTGCACTTCAATTTTTGGTGGCGTGTTGCGCATTCGAGCAATCTCAAAATCGCCATAACTGCTCTCGCGTATTGCGCCATTGTCGAGGTGTAAACTGGTGCGAATCATGTAGGTAATGGCATCGGTTGCCGCACCGATAACTTGCGCCTCTAGGCCGGTTGGATTCAATACTCGGTTCACATCCAGCGCAACAACAATCTTAGTGACTTTACATTCTTTCTCCGGATTTTTGAACGTTTGTAATTCAACAAGCACTGCGGCTCGAGACTTATACTCTTTATGTAACCCGAGGCCCTGGGCACGTCCTTTTTTCATTCTCCTTCCCCACTTGCCCTCTCGAGAAACTTTCCGCAGGACAGCTTTGGAGCGCTCATCATCCAACATTTGTAATCTGAACTGGCATTCGTCCTCGTTCATTGCGCGTGCCAATTCGTCAACAACTATCTCGTTTGCGACGGCAGCTGTGCCGGAGTAGATGCCGCGCCAAGAGGAGGTTGGCACAACGAATTTTTTTTCGTTTAGCAGCAAGGAAGTTGCACCAAACTTATATTGCACTAGTTGCGTTGAGTGCCAGACTGTCTGGCTGAAAGCAGCGGGAGCTAATTCTCCTCCCAATGCAGTAATACCGTCGCCAAAGCCATGTTCGAGATCCAATTCAGCGGTCGCAGCGCGATGGTCAAACGACAACACTTTTTTGCCTATTAAAAAACCTCTAGTGTAAGTCGCTTTTACGTTGTGCAAGCTGAGCGGTCGTGCGCGGCCAAACTTTGTATCGTCCTGTCGGGTAAACATAAGTTTGATGGGGCGGTTTACAATTTGTGAAATACGCGCGCCCTCAACTGCTGCATCAAAAAATAAGCGACGGCCAAATGAGCCGCCGCTCTGAATTACATTCACCTCAACGTCAGTGGGTAAGACTCCAAGTTCACGCGCAATTTTGGCTTGTGCTGCAAGTGGCGTCTTGGCGCCAGTCCATACCCTGATCTTTGAGCCGGTTGCATCGGCAACTGCTGTCATGGTTTCCATAGGGGCATGTGCCAAATAAGGAAAGATGAACTCGCCGCCAACCGAATCGGTAGCCAGAGGAATATTAGGTAAGGTTGGCAGG
>DAITOW010000415.1:0-2131 GCA_036833965.1 Oleiphilaceae bacterium | reverse complement strand
TTGCTGGTTGCAGTTGTGGCGCCCAACATTATCGGCAGAGGCGAGGAAGCACGCATCGGCGTGGCAAAGACGCAGTTGCGTAATATCGCCAGTGCGCTGGACCTCTACAAACTGGATAACTTCAATTATCCAAGCACTGAGCAGGGACTGGAGGCACTGGTGACCAAGCCTTCCGGATCTCCTGAAGCAAAAAACTGGAATAAGGGCGGCTATTTGCCAAGTGTTCCAAAGGATCCCTGGGGCGTAGAGTATCAGTACATCAGTCCTGGTTCTGAAGGGCCATATGATCTGTATTCGTTCGGTCCGGACCAGCGTGAAGGTGGTGATGAAGACGGCGCGGATATTAGCGTTCACGACCTGAAATAGTTTTTTCCCACTTGGGTTTCGGCGATCTAAACGATGCGAGTACTGCAATGTTAGGCGAGCAGCGCGGGTTTACTCTGATTGAGTTGCTGGTTGTAATGGTTTTGCTTGGCTTGCTCACCAGTCTGGCAACGACGTCAATCGGCGGAAATCAGGCGAGGGAGCTGGATATTGAGACCAATCGCCTGCATGCCCTGTTACGCACCGCCGCAAACGAGGCGGTGTTTACCAACACCGAAATCGGGATGCAGGTTTATAAAGAAGGCTATAGCTTTATTACCTATGACGAGGACGTTCAATCCTGGCAGGCTGCTTCCAGCAGTGTGTTGCAAGCACAGGAGTTGCCGGAGTGGATGTATATCGAATTTGAGCGCGAGGGTGAAGAGGTCGTGTTACCCAGTAAACCCGGATTGGACGATAGGGAGTACGGCGATGATTCCGGTGAGCTCAAACCTGACTTTATGTTTTTATCCAGTGGCGAAGTCACGAACTTTCGTCTGATTCTGGGTAATCGGGATGATTCAGAGTCATTTCGAGAGATCACCTTGAACGAGTATGGCGAGATCATTCTCCCGCACGTCGAAGAGCGTAAGGCTGACGGATGAGGCGTCATTTTTTCTCGACACGCGGATTCACTTTACTAGAGGTGTTAATCGCGCTCATTTTCTTTTCATTGATCGGAGTCGTTCTTCAGGACGTTTCTGCGTCCTCGACGAGTAACGTGCTCAAGGCAAGAGCAAACAGCTACGCTACCTGGATCGCAGAAAACAAGCTTACTGAATTGAGGTTGGATGACGGGCTTCCTGCGCCAAAGCAATATAAGGAAGACTTAGAGTTCGGGGTTGATCAATGGCAGGTCGTGACAACGGTGCAGACGACTGAGAATCCCGATATTCACCGCGTTGAAGTACAAGTTTCCATCGTAGAACAAGCATTTGATGAGCCTCGCCAAATTCGATCATTAACCGGATTCGTGGGACGTTATTAATGGCTCGCCCTGCGTTCGTTATCACGAAAGGATTTACCTTGCTTGAGGTGCTGATCGCTATCACGATCACCGCACTCATCGGCCTGGGTGCGTGGCAGCTTTTGAACAGTGCAATACGTACCTACGAAATAGGGCAAGAGAGTTTGCAGTCGCTTTCACTTTTGCAACGAGCCCAATTAGCCATCGAACGGGATTTTTCACAGATAGTTCCCAGGGCGATTCGTGATGAGTTTGGCGATTATCAGGCTGCTCTGAAGTCAAGCGAGGATTTCTATACTGTCGAGTTAACGCGTGCTGGTTGGCGCAATCCTCTTCAGGAAAAGCGTTCGGAGCTCCAGCGCGTTGCCTATGAACTGAACGAAGGAGAGCTGTTGCGGCATCACTGGAAGGTCTTGGATCGTGCGCAGGACTCTGCGCCAGTGACCCGTCGGTTGCTTGAAAATGTTACGGCATTTGAAATTGCCTATCTCAATGAGAGTAACGCATGGGTGGATGAATGGCCTCCGAATTCAAGTGAAAGTGATGCTGAATCGCAGGACAAAATGCTTGCATATGCCCAGTTGCCGAGAGCGGTTCGCGTGGTGCTTGAGCATCCTCGTTATGGCTCGATTACTCGTTATTTCGAGCAGTCGGTGTATCTGGAAAATACATTGATGCAAGCGAGTAATAACGGACAGGATCAAAATCAGGGCGAGGGTGATCAAACTGGTAGCGGGGATCAAACTGGCAGCGGCGATCAAGGAGGAGGCTCGAACAACGATACTCCTCCTGAAAATATCA
>DAITOW010000414.1:0-2141 GCA_036833965.1 Oleiphilaceae bacterium | reverse complement strand
CAGACTCCGCCCAAGTATAGATATAGTGAGTGTCACCGTACCTGAAGGTGTTATGTCGCGCTCAGCTGAGACTTGCCCAGCAAAGCGCGACCAAAGCCCTTATATTTCTTCTTGCTCAGACTTTTTGGCCTTTTTCTTTGGACCACCATTCGTCTTTTCAGGCTTGGATTCCGCAGCATCAAGATTGCCTTGCGCAGAAACCAGGAGATTCTTGACCCCATTGAAGTTACGCATTGACTGCAGATGAATATAAATCAGCTCCAATTGGTCGGTTTTCGCCAACTCGGAAAGAACCTCACCCGGTAACGCATTGAGTTTTTCCCGACTGACGGCCATAAATCCATTAAGCATCATTTTCTGGTCTGCATCAATCGTAAACTGCGCTTCCATTGGCTCTAGCAAATTCAGTTCAATCAATTTGTTGCAGAATGCCTGCGTCAGCATGTGTTGACCACGATACTCCTGCAAGAAAGACAATACACCATCGACGTATGATGAATTCTTTCCATCTTCCGTAAACAGCGGTTGACCGCGCCCTTCGGTGTTCAAGCCTTTGAACGTTTCATCGATACAAAGCGTAAAAGTTGAGCCGTCTTCACTGTTTGAAAACACAAAAGGATAGCGTCGAACAAATGCAGGGATATAGTCAGCGTGCCACTCTCCTTTATCCGACAAAAAGAGATTCTCATCATCGCGTACACCAAGAATTACAGCCGACGTTACTGACTCTGAATTACCGGCAAATACGATGGCATATTCAGATGCAGCTTGCGGGAACTCAACAGCCATTAGTGGTGCCGAGTTCAACTTCGATGCAAAGGAATAATCAGGCCCTACCTCGACGCAATGGTTCGCGTGTTGCCCACTGTTTACGGGAACCGCAGTTTCATAAATCAATTGTTGTGTCGTCATATCATACTACCTATAGAGTTATTTTATTTTTCGATTGAGGGTATTAACCTCTGGTAGAGCTTCGCTATTTATTTCAACGTGAACCTTAAGGCTTGCATTCGGGTTTAACGCCTTTTGATTGTCACCCACGTAGTTCACGAATTCTGTGATCCAGTCCCGTGATCCCTGCGTTTTCGCTACATCTTCACGTCTATCGGTCCCTGCAAGCAAACCTTCCCAGTCAATACGTGGAGATTCTGCCCGGGAAACAGTCTCTATTGAGCTTGAACCATCCAGATCCGTTAAGCGAACACCAGCATTTAAGTCCTCGCTCATCACGCCGTCATCTGTATGCTCCATTCCCAAAGCATGCCCAAACTCATGCATAAGCACAGAAAGCAAATCAATCTTATCCACAGCCTGACTCGACTTGGCTTCCAGGACATCGCCATCAAAACGATACTCAACGTCATTGCCCGGCGTTGGATCAATAAACCAGCCATGCCCCGCCGCGTTATAATCCAGATAAATCACGCCATCTTTGTATGAGCCCAATAACAACCCTTCCAGATCAACAATCTCAATCTTAAGCTGTTTCAGTGCTACAACCTGCACAGGGTCAAACGATCCGGAAAGCCTGCGAATTGCCTCATCAACAACTGGCTGCAGCAGATCAAACGTTAATGCATCAATGCTTGTTGCCGGCTCACTTGGCGCAGTGGCCGCCCAGAGCATTTCAGCTTCTGTTTCGAAGGCGGGATCATTGGTCTGGATAGTCACAGAGTCAAATGAAGCGTTGCCGTTCGAAGTGAAGATGCCGAAGCGACCATCCACAGTATTGCCATTAAAGCCAAAGCCCAAAGCAGCCTGCCCATTCAGCGTCACACTCACGGTTGTGCCACTCAATGTAATCCCCAGCTTGGCATCAACACCGGCAATCAAGTCTGATCGTGCGACTGATGCATCAATCGTCCAGTTGTTGCCCTTTGTGTGCCCCAGGAGCACTTCCTGGGAAACAACATCAATGGCAACCCATTTAAAATCTGTTGCGCTGTATTGATCGAATACAAAGCCAGAGCGACCTTCGGTACTAAACACCGCTTCCATTCTCAGAACAGAACTCGCCGCTAACTTTTCAACGCCGTCGATAGCAGCCATATCAAGCAACACATCATTGTTGTTAAGCAAGCCGTCATATCGACCTTGATTAACAACAAACGAATCACCGCTAAACAAGACACGCTCATTAG
>DAITOW010000413.1:0-2155 GCA_036833965.1 Oleiphilaceae bacterium | reverse complement strand
GCATCAACGCCTTGCTTTAAAAAACAAGGCTTCTGCAGACTTTGGCGTGCCGCACCAGCTGATTATGACGGCCACGCCGATTCCGCGAACGCTCGCCATGAGTGCATATGCCGATCTCGATACTTCGATCATTGACGAACTCCCCGCCGGTCGCCAGGCGATTGAAACCTTCGTGATTCCGGATACCAAGCGTCAGGATATCCTGTCTCGTGTCGAAAAAATCTGTAAAGAAGGCCGACAGGCCTACTGGGTCTGCACCCTTATCGAAGAATCCGAGGCTCTGCAATGCCAGGCTGCCGAGGCGAGTGCGCAATGGCTTGCAGAAGAATTAAGTGACTTGACGGTTGGTCTGGTCCACGGCCGCATGAAAGCAGACGAGAAGACCCTGATCATGGATCACTTCAAGGCAGGCAATATTGATCTGCTGGTTGCGACCACCGTCATCGAAGTTGGTGTTGATGTTCCCAATGCATCCCTAATCATCATCGAAAACCCTGAACGTCTCGGGCTTGCACAACTACACCAATTGCGAGGCCGTGTTGGCCGAGGCGAATATCAAAGTTACTGTGCACTGATGTACCACCCTCCGCTCTCGCAAAATGGCAAAGAAAGACTTGGAGCGATGCGCGATACCAATGACGGATTCAAGATCGCAGAAAAAGATCTTGAGATACGCGGTCCCGGGGAGGTATTAGGCACGAAACAGACGGGACTCATCTCATTCCGCATTGCAGACCTTGAACGGGACAGCGTCTGGCTCGATGCCGTTAAACAGGCAGCGCAGGAAATGCAGAAGCATCCGAAACAAACCAAAGCACTAATTCGACGCTGGATTGGAAGTCGTCAGCAATTTGCGGAGGTTTAAACCCTGTCCGCATTTACTGGTGAAGCATGTCTGAACGCATTGGTGCTAATAAGGCCAACAAACGGTTCTGTGCAGATAAAGAAACATCGTTCTGATCCATGGCTTTTTGAAGGATTTCGACAACCGCATTAAAATCAGCCTCCGAAATATTCATTCCCTTGTGCACATCCTTCATCGAGTCGCCCGAATAGACGCACGGTCCTCCGGCAAGTTCACAAAACTGCTCAACGACTTTCTCGTAGAAGCGGTCCAGATCCGTGTCAGCAAATGCCTGCTCAGTTCGCTCGTCTGCAATCAAGATACGCACGAAACGATCAGCCACCTCTTCAACACCTTGCTGACCGCCTAAGTCTTCGAAAAGCGAAGATTTCTTGCTTGTCGTCTGACAACCGACAAGCAAAACTGAACACAAAGCTATACAAATCAACCTGAACATGAGCGCCCCATAAAAAAATCTTAGAGTGTGCCGTTTAACGAAATGTAAAAACCTGTTTGATCGTCTTGGCCGGCAACCACGCCCAGATCAAGGTACGCCGCGGTAATCGAGAGGTTCTTGATTGGAAACCAGGCCACGAACACATCTTTCCAGTGATCTTCCGACAAAGCACTCAACTGGCTTTTCTTCTGTCTGAACTCAAAACCCAAGGCCACCTGTTTGCTAATAAACATCCCGCTAGCAAACTCCGCCACCCAACTTGCATGCGCTCCATCACCACCAAATCCAAGCAAGCCTGTTTCATTAGCCTCTGTATGACGCAGATTCAGATTCGCAAACGCTGTTCGGTGAAACGGCCCATTAATCCAAGCCTTGGCTGCGCTTAAATAGACGTCAAGCCCTTTGTTATCTTCTGCACCAACGAGCGAAACGACCTCCTCATCGAGCAATTCTTTTGATTGAACACCCAAACTCACGACAGGCAATGCTCCATAAATAAGATCACCCGCCAATCTGACTTTCGCAGCAAAAACGTTCTGACGAATTGAACGAGACAGCGCATCGCTATATAAATCCTGGTGCGCAAAACTTATCTCGACACGATCATATAAACCGAAACCCGCACCATAGACACTCAAATTGTAATCATCGACTCGAGCCTCACTACTAAGTATGTTCGCTCCAATTTCGTCCGAACTGGCGTAAGTCGTGATGGGTGCCCATGGAATCAAACCGCCACCCGCAGCTCCCTCTAAGGAACCAACACCTGCTGTACCAAGCAATTTTCCTCCTTGCGCCTGAGTGAATACAGTAAAGAAAAGCAAAACAAACAATCCGACAATCTGCTTAAGTGA
>DAITOW010000412.1:1529-2159 GCA_036833965.1 Oleiphilaceae bacterium | reverse complement strand
CCCGGCCCCACCCCCCTGCCGGAGCAACCGCGAGCTCGGTCGGGGTATCGCCCGGTCGCCCGCGCGCCGGGGGGGGGGTTAGTCCCTGGTCCGGCAATTCTGGTTGGGGGCCATCCCGGGGCTGGTAAAAGTACGCTTTTGCTTCAGACGATGTGCCATCTTGCAGGTCAGTTGCCGGCGCTATATATCACCGGTGAAGAGTCATTGCAGCAAGTCGCGATGCGTGCAAAACGCTTGGGCTTGGCGGCGGATAGCTTGCAAATGTTTTCCGAGACCAGCGTAGAAAGCATAGAGCAGACAGTTCAGGCTATAAATCCGAAAGTGCTCGTTGTCGACAGTATTCAGGTGATGTTTAGTGAGTCCATTGAGTCGGCTCCTGGTAGTGTTTCGCAGGTGCGTGAATGTGCCGCGCGACTGACACGTTTGGCCAAGCAAACCGGGATGGTTTTGTTTTTGGTGGGTCATGTTACCAAAGAAGGTGCTATCGCCGGTCCAAAAGTGCTTGAGCATATGATTGATTGCTCCATTATGCTTGAGGGCTCCAGTGATACACGGTATCGGACTTTGCGTGGTATCAAAAACCGTTTTGGTGCGGTAAACGAGCTGGGTGTTTTTGCGATGCAAGAGCGG
>DAITOW010000412.1:0-1519 GCA_036833965.1 Oleiphilaceae bacterium | reverse complement strand
CGGGGCTTGATTGAGGTAAAAAATCCGAGCGCAATTTTCCTTAATCGCGGAGAAGAACCTAGCCCCGGTAGTTCGGTGACAGTTTTGTGGGAGGGGACGCGACCTCTATTGGTAGAGTTGCAGGCACTCGTGGATGAAAGCCAGGGCTCCTATCCGAAAAGGGTGGCACTTGGTCTGGACCATAATCGTTTATCCATGCTTTTAGCGGTACTTCATCGTCACGGTGGTTTGCACTGTGGTGATCAGGATGTTTTCGTAAACTTGGTGGGTGGGGTAAAAACTTCTGAGACAAGTACGGATTTGGCAACCATTGCCGCGATTGTTTCCAGCTTGAGATCTCTTAGCCTGCCTCGGGATGTAATTATATTTGGAGAACTTGGGCTGTCCGGAGAGGTACGTCCGGTACCAAGTGGTCAGGAACGGATTCAGGAAGCAGCAAAACACGGTTTTAAGAAGGCGATCGTGCCGTGGGGTAATCGCCCGAGAGAAGGGTCGTCTTTGATTCAGGTTCACGCAGTAAAAAGTCTGGCAGAGTTTCTGCAGCAGTTATTTTAAACTGAGCCTAGTGCGCGTTGCTTAGCGCGCTCAGTTCGCGGTGAAGCAAGGATTCGTCAGCAAGATTCAACTCTACCAGTCGCTTTAAATGCGTCATGCTGTCGAGATCAATATGCTCGCAGCGGAAGCCCAAAGCGTTATTGTGCTCGTTTGAAAACATGAGCGTCATATTGATGACCTGTTGATCGCCGGCCAGTTTGATACTTGCATCAAACTCCTTGTTTTTATCCATTGAAAAGCCATCCGGCTTACTGATGAGTACGCCTTTGAGAGAGATGTCTTCAACATCTGTGGACCACATCATGCCATCCTGGCTGAGTGTGCATTCTGCATTGAAAAGTATTCGGCTGAATTGGCGCCTTTCCTGATGTTCTTGTGTTTCTGGCATGCAATCACTACCTGTGTTGAGCGAAAGAGTGGTTAAGCGTATTTACTATAGGTTCAATAAGCCCCTACCGCAAATACGCTTATGTGACTAAGCCAGCTTTTTGTAGTTAACGCGAGTCGGAGTTTTGGCCAATTCGCCTTTTCTGGATTTGAAGTCGGCTTCATACTCCGTGTAATTGCCTTCAAACCAGACGACTTCGCTGTCACCTTCGTAAGCGAGAATGTGAGTTGCAATTCGGTCGAGGAACCAGCGATCGTGCGAGATGACTATTGCGCATCCGGGGAACGCAAGAATTGCTTCCTCTAGCGCGCGCAGTGTTTCAACATCCAAATCGTTTGTAGGTTCGTCCAGCAGCAATACATTTGCGCCTTGTTTGAGTGTATTGGCCAAGTGGAGGCGATTTCGCTCTCCGCCGGACAAATCGGCGACCCGTTTTTGCTGATCGTTTCCTCGGAAATTAAAGCGGCTGATATAGGCACGAGAAGGAGTCTGATAGCTGCCGATAGTGATCATGTCATTGCCATCGCTGACTTCTTCCCATACGGTTTTGTTGTTATCAAGGTCGCGACCCTGTTC
>DAITOW010000411.1:0-2169 GCA_036833965.1 Oleiphilaceae bacterium | reverse complement strand
GTGCAGCGTTGTAATTATTCCATTCTGATAAAAATCAGCCATCGTTCTGTCACCTTGATATATGCAAATTTAGAAAGCTTGTGAGAGCACTTGCCCAGCCTTCAGGACCTGTAGCCGTGCTTCTTATTAGTGGCAGGTCCGGTTTTATGTCCAAAGTCACTGCCTTTTTGTTCTTGATGAGGATTGCCTGATCCGCAGCTTCCAGCATGTCGAGATCATTTGGACTGTCGCCCAGCGCGATTGCAAATTGCGATTGCCCCGGGTTTTCCCGCATAAACTGTTGTTTCAACCAATAGAGCGCCTGACCCTTATCGTAACCATTGGTTAAATGATAAAAACGTCCTCCTTTCACCAATTCATAGCCGTGTTGAAGCGCGAAATCCCTCAAGCGTAACAAGTCATCGCCACTCCCTAGCCAGTCAATGGGCTCAGAAAACTCTCGCTGCGAGGCCATACGTGCTTGCTCAGGGGAAAGGCCTGTGATTTGAGCTAGTGCCTCTGCACTTAACTCGTGGAAGCAGCGCATTTGCTTTCGGAGTTCTTGGGGAACCCTGTCGATCAAGGAGATAAGCGCCTCACGATCTGGCGCGAAGCGTTTACACCAATAGTCGCCAGCGTCAATCAGAGAGTCGTCATTAAACTGGAAATAGCCCTTGGGTATGTAAATTGCCGCACCATTCTCAATAACAAAAGGACCGTCAAGGCCGATTTTATTCCTGAGACTCAAAAGCTCTACCTTCGTCTTGCTTGTGACCGGAATAATAGGAACATTTTCAGATATAAGATGATCAACCACCCTTCTTGCCGGCTCAAAAGAATAGGTGTCGTGATCAAGCAGCGTGCCGTCGAGGTCGGTAAAAATGATTGTTCCTTCTATACGAGACATTTCAATCCACCTTACGATCCATTTCATTATTATTGTTGGGTACGTATCTCTTTAATTGTTCACTTACCGACATAGCAACAACCTGACGATGATCATCGAGCTCCCACACAACATCCGCTTTAGATGGAAGAGTCGCTAACAGATGCTCAGTGATCCGTTGGTAGTATTGTATAAACTCCCTAACCTGCTCTTTGCTCATTCCGCTTGGCTTAGAAGCTTCAATCGCTGTTCCACCCTTTTCATCAGCGAGTCGTTTCTGCAACTTTTCTTCCTGCTCCAGCCTCCATTCAAAGACAGACTCAAAACCGGGGGCTTTTAGAAACAGTTGAACGTCGAAAAGTGAGTTGATCAGGTGATAATCTGCCCTCAGAAACCTGTTAACTGCACTACGCCATTGCCCATCCGGGTCTTTTGTTTCTTCGAATGTGTTACAAGGAGCAAGGAGCTCTGACTCGTCTACCGCTTCCGCGCCCAAACACCACCCTTCAAGAATAAATACCGAAGGGCTCTCATCGACGGTGATCCATTCACTTTCAGGCATCAGGTCATCACACAACTTGTCGAAGCGCGGCAGTGCTTCACCGCTTAACTTCCCGTGCTTTGCACAACGGAGCGTATTGATCAGCCGCTGAGTATTATGTGTACCGGGCACGCCTCTCGTCCTAAACAGGGGGTGGATACTTTGCGCCCGATTTTCACGCTCCCTTTTTGATAAATAGAAATCATCCAGAGATACATTGATGGTGTTAATACCCAGTTTGATAAGAGAATACCGAAGGTAGTCTGCGAGTGTAGATTTCCCGGAACCCTGACAACCGGAGAGTGAAACGAGAAGTGCTTTTGACTGTTGCTCCCTGAAAAGAGCGATCAGGGCACGCACAAGTGGGTCAAAATAACGACGAGCTGTTTCAAGATAGGCTTGGGGTAGCCGATGCTCTTGTAGAAAGTACTCGTTGTTTTCGATTTCATTCATTGATCCGAGGCGCCTCTTCTGATTCTTTTGCTTGGAACTTGATTTCGGGCTTGCGTAGCCAATTGCATGATGCGTACCACCGCCTTAGGATTCGCCAAAAAGGGGCAGGTTTCGCGCAAAACCAATACCCTAGCGGCGTTGGCAACTAAAGCGAAACTCCATTATTGCACCACAATGGCGCAGCGGGAATGTTTTGCAGAACGCCTGCACATAGTTGGTGCAACAGCCAGTATAAAATGCAGACAGAAAATACGAGGGGGGATTATGGCCTTGTCAGCTTGGGGTGAACTCAAACGGCAAGGTTTGAGTT
>DAITOW010000410.1:0-2189 GCA_036833965.1 Oleiphilaceae bacterium | reverse complement strand
GATTGAGTCTATCCACAAGGATGATGTCGAACATTACAAATCCGCTTTTGAGAATGCATCCGAGAAGCTGGAAAGTTACTCGCTAGATTATAGGTTGCTCCGGTCCGATGGGGTTTATCGTTGGGTGCGGGAAGAATCCTCTGCTTACTTCGATAGTAATAATAACTTTATTGGCTACATCGCCGCTTGCTTTGACATTCACGAAGAAATTGAAGCCCGGTCAATCATAGAAAAAAGGGAACAGGGTTATAAGGAAACAATCGACGGGCTCTTAGTGGGCGTTGTGGTCCATGCCGCAGATACAAGCATCATTCTCACTAATATCGAAGCTTCGAACATACTCGGGCTGTCAGAGGAGCAAATGAGGGGTAAACAGGCCATTGACCCCGAATGGCGGTTCGTTGACAAGAATTTGGATACCCTCGAACTGAAAGACTATCCGGTAAATAAAGTGATCTCGTCTGGCAAGGCGCTTTACAACTGTGAACTCGGGATAATCCGACCAGAGCGGAGTTATATTACCTGGGTTATTGTGAATGCGAAGCCACTCTTTGACGACTCAGGCGCTTTGGACCAAATAATAGTAAATTTTGCAGATATCACCGCACGAAAAAACGCAGAAGACGCACTGTATAACAGCCAGTTCCAGTTGGCTTCCCACATAGAAAATATGCCTCTTGGTTGTATATCGTGGGATCTTGGCTTTCGATGCACGGAGTGGAACCCCGCTGCTGAAAAAATATTCGGCTATACCGCGGAAGAGGCTATTGGAGCTCACGCCGTAGATCTTTTGCTACCACAGCACGAAAAGGAAAAAGTAGATAAAGTTTATGAGGCACTCTTGCAGGGCTCAGGTGGCAAACATTCAATTAATGAAAACTTCACTAAAGATAATAGGTTAATTGTTTGTGACTGGTACAACACGGCCACTCTCTCAAAGTCAGGAAAACCAATAGGGGCAATCTCAATTGTTCAGGACATCACTGAGAGTAGAAAGAACGCCGCTCAGTTATTAACGCAGAGTCAAATCACAGCAAATATGCGGGAGGGTGCTTATCTGGTGCGAGCAGCCGACCATACAATTGTTTATACCAACGCAGCCTTTGAGGAGATGTTTGGCTACCGAAGAGGTGAAATGCTCGGTAAGCATGTATCCATAGTTAATGCGCCAACAGATGCTTCGCCTGCGGAAACCGCTGCCACAATAATTAAGGCACTGGAGGAAGAGGGTGTTTGGCGTGGTGAAATTCAAAACATCAAAAAAGATGGAACGCACTTCTGGTGCGCTGCAACGGTATCGACCTTTGAGCATCCGGAATATGGCAGGGTGTGGATTTCAGTGCATACAGACATTAGTGAGCGAAAAGCAATGGATAGCATGCTCAACTACCAATCAAGCCACGATGCTCTCACTGGCTTGTTTAGCCGCTTTGAGTTTGAGCGCAGAGCCAAGGGGATGATCAGTTCTGCCTCCGAAAATCGAGAAGCACATGCAATGTGTTTTCTCGATCTCGATCAATTTAAAGTAATAAACGACACATGTGGTCACACGGCGGGGGATGAACTGTTGAGACAGTTGGGTCGTCTTCTTCAGGACACTGTTCGAGATACTGATACCCTGGCAAGGTTAGGTGGCGATGAATTTGCGGTTCTTATTAAAAACTGCTCACTGAACGACGCCAAGCTTATTGCCCAGAAACTGCTCGACTCTATTACCGAGTTCCAGTTTTTGTGGGATTCCAAGGCATTCAGAATAGGGGCAAGTATTGGCCTGGTAGCGATTGACCGAACGACAGGTAGCTTAACGAGCTTGCTCCAAAACGCCGACGCCGCTTGTTATCTGGCAAAAGATCTTGGCAGAAACCGGATACATATATATCACGCAGAAGATAGCGACTTGGCGCTGCGGCAGGGCGAAATGCAGTGGGTCGTTCAGATCAATGACGCCCTCGAAAACAATAGTTTTGTTCTTTATGCGCAACCCATTGTGAGCCTGAGAAAGGGTAACCACAGGCATTACGAAGCCTTGATAAGACTTAAAGAAGAGGACGGAACCATAGTACCTCCAGGATCATTTCTTCCTGCGGCAGAGCGTTACAACCTTATTCAAAAAATAGATTACTGGGTGGTTGAGAAGGTTGCATGTTTCTTCCAGCACTCGCCGCAATTTTTTGAGCAGATTGACTTCA
>DAITOW010000409.1:0-2190 GCA_036833965.1 Oleiphilaceae bacterium | reverse complement strand
GCGGAGGCATAAGATGTTTCAATCTCAAAGTAACAATAATCAGGTGTTTGACCGATCTACAAAGCTGTTTTTGACGGTACTTGCCGCAGTAACGGCTCTTGTGGTTATCTGCAATACGATGTTTCCTGAAGGAAGCTTTTTACACATACCGACTTACACGGTAACCCTGCTGGGTAAGTATCTGACCTTTGCACTTCTCGCAGTTGCTGTAGACCTGGTGTGGGGCTATTTGGGAATTCTCAGTCTGGGACATGGTGCCTTCTTTGCTCTTGGTGGCTATGCGATGGGCATGTATCTGATGCGCCAGATCGGTGATCGCGGTGTTTATGGCGATCCCTTACTGCCGGACTTTATGGTCTTCCTGAACTGGAGTGAACTACCCTGGTTCTGGCAGGGCTTTGATCAATTCTGGTTCGCAGCGTTGATGATTGTCATGGTACCAGGCGTTTTGGCGTTTATTTTTGGCTGGCTAGCATTTCGATCTCGGGTAACAGGCGTATATTTGTCCATAATCACCCAAGCGTTAACTTATGCGTTGATGCTGGCTTTTTATCGTAACGAAATGGGATTTGGCGGCAACAACGGATTGACAGATTTCAAGGATATTCTCGGCTTTGATCTGCAATCTGACGCAACCCGCCTTACCTTGTTTACCTTGTCTGCGATCGCGCTTGCTTGTGGCTATCTGGCTTGCCGATTTATCGTCACATCAAAGCTTGGTCGCGTGTCGATGGCAATCAGAGATGCCGAATCCCGGACTCGCTTTATCGGTTACAAGGTAGAGAACTTCAAGCTTTGGATATGGACATTCTCTGCTGCTCTTGCGGGTATCGCTGGTGCTCTGTATGTGCCTCAGGTAGGCATTATCAATCCAAACGAATTTTCACCACTGAATTCTATTGAGCTTGTTGTGTGGGTTGCCTTGGGTGGCCGGGCAACACTTTATGGAGCAGTCGTTGGCGCAATTGCCGTCAATTATGCAAAAACCTATTTCACAGGTGTGCTACCTGAAGTTTGGCTGTTCGCACTGGGCGGATTGTTTGTCATTACTACGATCTTTTTGCCAAAAGGCCTGGCCGGACTGGCTGCTCGTAAGGAGGTCGCGGCATGAGCAATCTATTCATGAATTACATCGACGCTGTCAGGGACAAGGATCATGTCTTTGATTTCATCCAACCCACGGTTAACCCGGCGCTTGATGTTCGAAAGGGCTGCATTCTGTACATGGAGGATGTGAGTGTGAGCTTTGATGGCTTCAAGGCTATCAATGACTTGAACCTGTATATCAACGAAGGCGAATTGCGCTGCATCATTGGCCCAAACGGCGCTGGAAAGACCACAATGATGGATATCATCACTGGCAAAACACGACCTGATAAGGGTAGCGTCTATTTTGGGCAAACGATTGACCTTTTGAGCATGAGTGAACCTGAAATTGCGCAAGCAGGCATCGGGCGCAAATTCCAGAAACCCACGGTATTCGAAGAGCTGAGTGTTTTTGAAAATCTCGAACTAGCGATGGCTGGCAACAAAACAGTGCTAGGTAATCTATTCGCAACACTTGCTAGCGACCAGCTTGAAATGATTGAGGAAACACTAGAACTGATCGGTTTGAAAGATTCCGGTCAAATGCGAGCAGGATCCTTATCTCATGGCCAGAAACAGTGGTTAGAGATCGGCATGCTTATCATGCAGAAACCCCGCCTGCTTCTGGTCGATGAACCCGTTGCCGGAATGACGCATCAGGAAATGGATAGGACGGCAGAATTGTTGATCTCCCTTGAGGGCAAGCACTCGGTTGTTGTTGTCGAGCACGACATGGATTTCGTTCGTTCGATTGCCCGAACGGTTACCGTGTTGCATCAAGGATCGGTGCTCGCAGAAGGCAGTATGGATGCAGTGCAAAGCAATCCGCGCGTTAAAGAAGTCTATCTCGGAGAGTAAGTATGTTACAGATATCGAACCTGAATCAGTTTTATGGCGAGAGTCATACACTCTGGGATCTGGATATAGAGATTGAACCCGGCAAGTGCACCTGTTTGATGGGTAGGAACGGTGTTGGGAAAACTACCTTGCTCTCGTGCATTATGGGCTTGTTACAACCGGCGAGTGGAAATATTAAATTCGAAGGTGTTGATCTAACCCGCTTGAGTGCCGAGAAACGAGCGCCGACAGGGATTGGCTATGTGC
>DAITOW010000408.1:0-2199 GCA_036833965.1 Oleiphilaceae bacterium | reverse complement strand
GTAAATAATTGCCCTTGTTGATCGTAAATGCCAAAGCCCTTAACTGAAAAGCCCAGAGGAAGGAGAGACCAACCAATATCGCCGTCTATTTTAATCGTTAGTCCAATTGATTCCCGCGCTTTCGATTCAATAAGGGGCTTGTAGTCGTTTGGATTTATCGCCAGCAACGCGGTAATAACAGCTGCAACGCAAAGCACGACCAGCAATACGAAAAATTTTAGAAGTTTTAGAGCCATGTTCAGACTTATCAAAAGTGCAGGCGAGAGTTCGACTATTCTTTGAAGAGAATACTCTTGCTTAGCTATCTGAATGCCTAACATCTGCTAACATTTTTGACATTATCCAGACCCTTTTGTAAGTCTTGAGCTCACAAAACCTAGCCCTCAGGAACTTTTAACCGCGCTAGTGATCCAAAATGACAGAAATAGTTGGAAAGAGAAAAGTATGAAAAGAATTTATAGCGCGATATTGCTAACTAGTGCTTTGGTCCTGATGGCGGGTTCACTGATCGCGGCGGAACAACGCAGTGATGATCGCCTCATTTTGTTGTCAGGGGGGGGTGATGGTTTGGATGGATGGCAGGAAAAATCGTTCGAAGGCAACACGCTATATTCGCCTATGCGAGGCAACGAAGGAGGTGTTCGGGCGGAATCTACCGGGACGGCATCGGGTCTGTTTTTGGAAAGAGAGATCAATATTGCCGAATACCCGGTACTGCACTGGAGCTGGAAAATAGAAGAGGGCTTGGATGCTCATGATGAGCGCGTTAAAGCGGGAGATGATTATGCGGCAAGAGTCTATGTAGTCGTTTCTGGCGGGCTGTTTTTCTGGAAAACCATAGCCATCAATTATGTATGGTCATCTAACCCTAAAAGCGAACAGTCATGGCCAAATGCCTATGCGGGAGACAACGCCAAGATGCTCGCCTTGCGTGGCTCGGATGATCAGCAAGGAATCTGGTATGTTGAAACTCGCAACTTAAGACGCGATTTTAAGGAATTGTTTGGCAAAGATATCGATGTTATCGATGGCGTGGCTATTATGTCAGATACGGATGACACTGGCGGGCGTGTTGTCGCGGAGTATGGCGAGATCTTTCTCGCGAAAGAGTAGGGTTTGCAGTTAATTTCTTGCTCGAACTAATTTCTATGACAGGTCGACTCTTTAGATATATCTAAATTATCTAAGCTTAGATCTTTAATGTATAACCTTTGCTGCGTATACTCTCAATCATACTTGTATTGCCTAGTAGGGAGTGTTTATGTCGGCGAGTTCGTCTGCATTGGTCACCAAATTTTTTGAAGAAGACTCTAATACCTTCTCGTACGTTGTTCAGGATCCCGCATCAAAAGCCTGTGCAGTGATCGATTCCGCACTGAATTTTGACTACGCGTCTGGAACTATCTCATATACTTGTGCTGATGAGATGATTGATTTCATTGAGTCGAAAGGCCTTCAGCTTGAATGGTTGATTGAGACACATGTTCATGCAGACCACTTATCAGCTGCGCCATATATTCAAAAGAAGCTTGGTGGCAAGCTTGGTATCGGTGAGCACATATCAACGGTACAAGAAACCTTTGGAAAGGTCTTTAACGAAGGTGCAGACTTTCAAAGGGATGGTTCTCAGTTTGATCACCTGTTTGTCGATGGCGAGACGTACATGCTAGGAGAGCTGTCATGCACCGCTATGCATACTCCCGGGCATACGCCTGCGTGTATGACGCACATTCTGGGTGATGCAGCATTTGTCGGCGATACCTTATTTATGCCAGACGCCGGTACTGCGCGCTGTGACTTTCCGGGCGGCAGCGCTGAAGTCCTTTATGCTTCGGTTCAACGCATTCTTTCTCTCCCCGAAGAGACAAGAGTTTTTATGTGTCATGACTATGGGCCGAATGGCCGGGAATTGCGCTACGAAACAACTGTTGCCGAGGAGAAAAGGGCAAATATTCATGTTGGTGAGGGCATTGCCCAAGAGGCGTTTGTCAAAATGCGCGAAGAGCGAGACGAAACCCTCGACATGCCCAGGCTAATCTTGCCTTCCTTGCAGGTAAATATGAAAGCGGGGCACTTGCCGGCACCGGAGAGTAATGGCCTCGCTTATTTGAAAATCCCTTTAAACGCGTTCAAGTAAAGCACCTTGTAAACAAATCATGGAGAATAAGATGGAAACAAAACGCCTGGCGGACAACTATG
>DAITOW010000407.1:0-2204 GCA_036833965.1 Oleiphilaceae bacterium | reverse complement strand
TTTAAACAGAGATCCCCTGGTACGCCTGTACCAGGGGATTTTTTTTGTCTGAAAAGTGGCTTGAGCTCAATCCCTTACCAAGGTCGCCAGCATACTGTTAACAGCGATGTCCAATCGGACTAAGCGGTCACGGACGTTGCATGGTCATCTGTCAGGCTAATTTAAAAGAACAAATCGTTTTGTCTAATGCAATCCGCCCCTCTTTGAGAAATGGTATTTGTTCAGGCCGCGATGAATCTAAAGCTTTTGTAGACAAATGTTGGTTTGTTGTCTTAACTCTATTCGTTGAAATGGAGGAAGCTATGGGGAATCAGAAAGTAATTGGAATGTTGTTGTTGGTTGCGGGTACGGTACTGATTGCTTGGGGATACCACACTAGCAATTCGGTTGGCGGTCAATTGGGACAGGCTTTTGGTTCGATGGACTGGAAGGTTTTGGCAGCTTATGTTGTGGGCGTTGTTCTGTCAGTCGCCGGTGTTAGAAAGCTTAAATAGACTATTTTTTTATTCTTTTAGGGATACGAACGACTTCCGTTTTTGATGCTAGGCAGTGAAGGGTTCGATTCTTTTTGTCGATCAGCATCCATAGGTATCCCAGTCCAAAAATTGAGGCGCTAATGAATGCAAAAAGCACTCTTACTAGCGCCTGGCGCCAAGAGATAGGCTTTTCATCAAGGGTTTGAACTCGAATGTGCCAAACCTGCATTCCAAGTGTTTGTCCAGTTCGTGTCCAGAAATATCCGTAGAACAAAAACAATACGAGCATTAGGACGATTGTCAGGAATGGGTCTCCTATTGTGCTTCCTGTATCATTTAACTGCCTGTAGGTTTCGCTGCCAATGATCTTTTTGGAGATCATCATATATATGCCGGTCGTCACCATTAAAAGAGCGATGTTAAGGAGAGAGTCATAGAACATCGCTGCAAGTCGTCTTAGTAAACTTGCTTTACTTAACTCCAGATTTTGTTCTTTAAACTCGGGCATAAAAATCTCTCTGTACGATAGCGGACGCATCTTAGCGTAATTGACATCTCAAGTTTAGAAAATATTGCTTTTCGCGACTTGTTTCTGATGTTTAGTCATGTGTTGAGGATTTCCGAAAATGCAATTTATGTTAGAGTACGACGCTCTTTGATTTACGTAATAATTCAGCCCAAACAAATACAATACTTGTGAGTCGAAACGATGAAGACCGCTGTTATCCGAGAAAAGTTTCTAGATTTTTTTGCTCGAAATGGACATCAACGAGTAGCGAGTAGTTCGCTTGTTCCTGCGGACGATCCTACCTTGTTATTTACCAATGCAGGAATGAACCAGTTTAAAGATTTGTTTTTGGGTTTGGAGCAGCGCTCATACAATCGAGCGACCACGTCTCAAAAATGCGTTCGTGCCGGTGGCAAGCACAATGACCTTGAGAACGTTGGATACACTGCGCGTCATCATACATTTTTTGAAATGCTTGGAAACTTCAGTTTTGGCGATTATTTCAAAACTGAGGCGATTGAATTTGCGTGGAAATTTTTAACGGAAGAGTTGCAGATCCCCTCGGACAAGTTGTGGGTAACAGTATATAAGGATGATAAAGAAGCCGAGGATATTTGGTTTAACCATATTGGGATTGATCAAAACAGATTTTCCCGGTTAGGCGAGAAAGATAATTTTTGGTCTATGGGGGACACCGGCCCCTGTGGTCCATGCACCGAGATCTTCTACGATCATGGGGCTGACGTAGCGGGAGATCCTCCTGGTGGGCCAAACGATGATGGTGATCGCTATATTGAAGTTTGGAATCTGGTTTTCATGCAGTTCAATCGCACTGCGGATGGAGAAATGCATCCATTGCCTAAGCCATCGGTAGACACGGGAATGGGGCTCGAGCGGATAGCCGCAGTGATGCAGGGAGTGCACAGTAATTACGAGATAGATCTGTTTGATGATTTGTTGGGCGATGCATCGGAATTGCTTGGTGGCATCTCAAAGGATGAGAAGTCCCTGCGCGTGATTGCAGACCACATTCGTTCAAGCGCATTCTTGATTGCAGATGGTGTTATGCCTTCAAACGAAAGTCGCGGCTACACCCTGCGTCGTATTATTCGTAGAGCAATTCGGCACGGTAACAAACTTGGGGCGGATGGAGTGTTCTTCCACAAACTGGTCGCAAGTCTTGTTCGAATTATGGGAGATGCCTACCCTGAACTAAGAGC
>DAITOW010000406.1:0-2208 GCA_036833965.1 Oleiphilaceae bacterium | reverse complement strand
GCGTTAAACAAAAAATGGTTCGTTTTTTGCGATAGCTCTCTACCTAAGACTAAATGTGACGGAATTCCGTCGCTTGCCCTGTAGTCAAAACAAAGAGAGTAGTTCGGGTACATGCAAACAAGCGTTGGTTTAAATCAGTTAAAAATGCTGCAAAGCCATATGGCGATCCCTATCTTGTTGATCGCGGTATTGGGCATGATGACCTTGCCCGTTCCTCCATTTCTCCTCGACTTGTTGTTCACCTTTAATATCGCACTTTCGCTGGTTGTTTTGCTGGTCTGTGTCTATGCACTCCGTCCAATGGAGTTTGCAATCTTTCCAACGGTTCTTCTTGTCGCGACATTGCTGAGACTCGCTCTGAATGTTGCTTCAACTCGTGTTGTTCTGCTTGAAGGGCATGAGGGTGGTGATGCCGCTGGTAAGGTGATTCAGGCTTTTGGTGAAGTTGTTATCGGTGGCAACTATGCCGTTGGTCTGGTGGTGTTCGCGATCTTGATGATTATTAACTTCGTGGTTGTCACCAAAGGTGCGGGGCGTGTTTCGGAAGTGAGCGCGCGTTTTACCCTGGATGCGATGCCGGGCAAACAGATGGCAATCGATGCTGATCTGAATGCCGGGATTATCAATCAGGAAGACGCTAAAGCCCGTCGTGAAGAGGTGGCAACAGAGGCAGATTTCTACGGCGCAATGGACGGTGCTTCAAAGTTTGTGCGTGGCGACGCAATAGCCGGTTTGCTCATTTTGGCGATCAACCTCATTGGCGGCTTGAGCATCGGAATGTTGCAGCACGAGTTGGACTTCAATGATGCGATGCAAAAATACTCTTTGTTGACCATTGGTGATGGTTTGGTCGCGCAGATTCCTTCATTACTCCTTTCTACCGCCGCTGCGATTATGGTTACGCGGGTCAGTACCACGCAGGACATGTCCTCCCAGGTTCTGGATCAAATGTTCCTTGCGCCCAAGGCTTTGTACATCGCCGCCGGAATTATGACGATAATGGGCATTGTTCCCGGTATGCCGCACTTTGCATTTTTGAGCTTGGCGGCATTGGTCGGGGCGATAGGTTGGTATCGCGATAAAAAACTGAATGAGCCGAGTGTTGAGCCCTATGAAGGGCCGATGCCCGGGCGTAGCGGTGGGGCTGCAAAAATCCAACCGGGTGGTGGTCCTGCCGAGTTGCCTGCGGGTGAAGGTGTTCAGGACGCATCCGAGCAACCTCAGCGTGAGCTTGGTTGGGATGATGTGATGACGGTTGACATCATTGGTCTTGAAGTGGGTTATCGACTCATTCCTCTTGTTGATAAATCCCAGGGTGGTCAGTTGCTTGGCCGCATAAAAGGGGTTCGTAAGAAGTTATCGCAGGAGCTCGGTTTTCTGATGCCATCTGTTCATATTCGTGACTCGATGATACTGATGCCGAATGCCTATCGAATCACCCTGATGGGTGTGAGCCTTGCCGAGGCTGAGATTCACCCTGAGCGAGAGTTGGCAATCAATCCCGGTCAGGTGTTTGGTGAGATTGATGGTATTGCAGGGGTCGATCCGGCATTTGGTATGGAGGCAACCTGGATAGAGCCGGACAAAAAGGATCAGGCGCAGGCTCTTGGCTATACCGTAGTAGATGCGAGTACGGTCGTTGCAACGCATATGAATCAGCTCTTACAAAAGCATGCCTATGAGTTAATCGGACATGAAGAAGTGCAACAGTGGCTTGATCAGCTTTCCAAGCAGGCGCCTAAGCTTGCTGAAGAACTGGTGCCGAATACGGTAAGCGTCAGTCACTTGCTAAAAGTATTTCAAAACCTATTGCAAGAAGATGTGCCGATCAAAGATATGCGTTCAATCGCTGAAGCTTTGATTAGTCGTGCTTCAAAAGGAGCGGAGCCTGATGCATTGACGGAGGCTTGCCGCCAGGGCTTGAAGCGGTTGATTGTTCAAACACTGATTGATAACGCGCCGGAGATCCCCGTTATTACACTAGAGCCCGAACTGGAACAGCTATTGCTTAAGTCTGTTCAGCAAGCGCAAAAAACCGGCGCACCTGACGAGTTGGGAATGGTTCTGGAGCCGGGGATTGTGGAGAACCTGCAGAGGTCTATGAGTGAGGCTGTGCAGCGTCAGGAAATGCTTGGAAACCCAACAATACTGCTGGTTTCCGCGCCGATAAGGTCGGCGATGGCGAAGTTCTCGCGCTTTGTAAATGAC
>DAITOW010000405.1:0-2215 GCA_036833965.1 Oleiphilaceae bacterium | reverse complement strand
ATCGAGTATACCCAGAACCTCAGCGGCCTGATCAGACTCGAGATAGGAAACAACGATTGCCTGAATTTGAGGATGCTCATAACGGATAAGCTCCGCGACTGCGCGCCCCTCCATCCACTTGAGCGTATCCAACCCGGTGGTATTGCCGCCAATGAGAATACGATCGATCAGGCCCGAGGCCTTATCCTCACCCAGGGCTTCGGTCAGCATGTTTTTAATGTACTTATCGGAACCAATGCCCATGCCGGTTTGTCGGCCTACTTCCTCAATAAACTCAACGAGCACCGTTTCTACCTGATCACGAGTGATATTCGACAGGCTTGCCATCGCAGCACCAACACGATGAACTTCTTTCGGTCCCATGTGCTTCAGAATCTGGGCTGCATCCGCTTCCCCCAAACTCAATAGCAGGATAGCCGCTGCCTCAAGACGCGGAACCGAGGGAAGTTTACTAGCTTCTGCTGTTGCGTTATCAGCCATCGTGATTTACCCATGTTCTTACTACTTGTGCGACGCGCGCAGGATCTTCAGCAATCAGGCCTTTCAGTGCGTTGACCTGCTTATCATACCCTTCTGATGCACCAGGAAGCATAAAATCTTCTCCGGACGAGCCAAGTGCAGCCATTCCACCTGCACCGGAACTGCCTCCCTCCACGCGCTCAAACGAGTCTAGACCTCCACCCAATTCTGCGCCACCAAGCGCCATGTCTTTGGCCTGCGCACCTGAGCTTGCGAGATTTCTGAAGGTAGGACGGATCACTGCGAACACTACGATAAGCGCCACAATCACCGCAAGCGCCTTCCATATGACCTCCCAAAACCAGGATTGTTCCCAAAGCTCTGGTTCAACAAATTCTTCTATTTCCTGCGGGGCAAACGGCGTGTTGAGCACGTTAACGCTGTCACCTCTTGCAGCCGAGTAGCCTACTGCATTGCGCACTAACAAGGTCAAACGCTCTAGCTCTGCGTCGCTCCACTTCTGAAAGCTGACCTCTCCGGTCGCTGGGTCAATAGTCCGAATGTCATCGACAGCAACTGCAACACTGATCCGGCTGATGCGACCTTTCTGATGTCGCGTATAACTGACAGTGCGGTCCACTTCATAGTTTCGGGTTGATTGCTTGCGAAGGCTCATCGGATTCGCGTCATCACCCTGAGCTTGCGCGCCGCCAGCCTGTTCAGGAGCTTGTGCATCAGCAGGAGGTTGATTCGCCAAGGCTCCGGGTATGCCGCCTTGAAGCGCATCGGTTTTTTGCTCATCCAGCGTTTGCTCGCTCCTGACCGCAGCCATATCGGGATTGAACAGCTCTTCAGCTTCTTCAATCTCGGTAAAATCAACTTCTGTTGAAACTTCTGAACGATAGCGCCCTACACCAACAATCGGCTCAAGGATGCTGCTGATTCGGTTATTCAACACCGATTCCATTTTTCGCGAATACTCGAATTCACGCGAAACACGGGCATCTTCCTGGCTCTCATTGTTCTTCGAAAGCAGATTACCTCTCTGATCGACAACGGTTACCTGTGTCTTATCCATCTCCGGAACGCTTCCAGCAACAAGATTAACGATCGCTTCCACCTGCTCTCTTGTTACACCGCTAAGGTTTGGAACTTCAATCAATACCGAAGCTGAAGGCGCACGTGAATCTCGAACAAACACAGAGCGCTTTGGAATTGCCAAGTGAACCCTGGCAGAACGGATATTTCGGAAACTTGCGATTGTGCGTCCCAGCTCACCTTCCAGGCCTCGTTTAAATCGCGTTGACTCCATAAACTGGGAGCTACCCAAACCCTGTTCCTGATCAAGAATCTCATAACCAACTGATTGATCGGAAGAAATCCCGGATGCAGCAAGTTTGATTTTCGCCTGATAGAGCTGGTCGGATGCGACGAGTAGAACACCTGTTTTTGGATCGACTTTGAAATCGATGCCGTTCAGATTCAATACTTGCGTCACTTCTTCCATGTCCTGCGCAGCAATATTCTGCAAGGCAGGCTGATAATTTGGTTCCTGCAGCCAAAGAACGAGAGCTAATCCTAACGCGACGCTGCCAGCCAAACCGATCATCAAACCGATCTGCCTGAACAGGCCCAGGCGGTTTACGCCGGTCATCAAATCACTTTGTGTTACTTCCGAAACGACATTTGATGTGGTTGCTGGTACTGTTGATTCAATCATGTTCGCTGCAACGATATTAATCTAAAAACGACGCCA
>DAITOW010000404.1:0-2223 GCA_036833965.1 Oleiphilaceae bacterium | reverse complement strand
GCCGAGCTTGTTGAGACTCAGCAGATTTTTGCCCGGACGAATGCCCGAATCGAACCGGAATGGATAGAACCTCTTGCCCAGCATTTGATAAAGAAGTCATGGAGCGAACCGCACTATCAGAAAAAGCGCGGGCAAGTATTGGCTTATGAAAAGGTCACTTTATATGGCTTGGAGATCGTGGCTCGCAGGCTTGTCAATTATGGTTCGGTTGAAGAAGTCGTCGCGCGCGAGGTTTTCATTCGCAGTGCGCTTGTTGAAGGAGAGTACCGCGGGCGGCTGAAAGCAATCCGCAATAATCTTCAAACGCTTGCGGAACTCGAAAAAATAGAGGATCGAACACGTCGCAAAGACGTGGTCATCGATGATGAAGCTTTGTTTGCGCTCTACGATAAAGTGCTTCCTGCACATATCGTCAGCGATGCTTCGTTAGAAAAATGGTATCGATCTGCGGATCCGAATCTCAAGTCGAGTTTGGAGTTTAACGAACAGGATCTCAAACTCGATAATGCTGCCGAGTTCGATGCGAATCTTTTTCCTGATCAGTTAGAGAACAACGGTATCAAGTTCCCCTTGAGTTATGCCTTCAAGCCGGGAACAGATGAAGATGGTGTTAGTGTTTCAGTGCCAGCGCGCGCAGTTCGTCAGGTAACGGCAGCAAGAATTGAAAAGCTTGTTCCGGGTTTACTTCGTGAAAAGTGTGTGCAACTGATTAAGAATTTGCCTCGCAGTTTGCGAAAGCATTTTGTGCCGGTTCCGGATACGGTTAACAAGATCTTCGATAAGGTTGAAGCAAGCAACGAACCCCTTTTGGAGACTCTGGCAACGCAACTACGTTTTTTGACCAATGTGACTGTTCCCATTGAAGCGTGGAATGTAGAGCTTCTTGACCCTCACTTACGCTTAAACATCAAACTTTTGGACGACAAGGGGAGTGTGCTCAAGCAGAGCCGGGAGTTGGGCGATCTGGTCGATGTGGCAGATGAGTATCTAAGCGCGAACCCCGCCGTAAAAGCCGGTAACAAGGCGAGCACTCAGGATGAGTATGTTGAAGTGTGGGACTTTGATCTGGACAGAGAACTGGAAGTGTCGCAGGCAGGAATCTCCCTGAGGGTTTATCCATGCCTTGAGGATCAGAGAACCAAGGTGCTCAAAACGACCAGGAATGATGTCTTAGAAGCGCATCGACTCACTCGCCTCGGCTTCGCAAGGCTTTTGTCGTTTAAACTGCGAGACCAAATCGCTCTGTTTCCAAAGGAAATTCCTGAATACAAGCAGATGGGATTATATTATGCGCCGATTGGTAAGGCAGAGCGCTTGTATGACGACTTTGCGTTGGCTTGCATCGTCAATCATTTTGACGGTGACGACTATCCTCGAACTGCAGAAGCGTTTGAACAGCGATGGCAGAGCCGCAGGGGGGATTTTGTTGTTTATAGTCGTGAGTTTGCAAAACTCGCTGTCAGTATACTGTCCGAGTACCATGAGTTAATGAAGCGCTTGAAAGGTAAGATCAATTTTACGGTTGCGATGTCGATTAGCGACCTGAAGCACCAGATTGATCACCTTATTTTTGATGGCTTTTTGTCACATACACAGTATGAAAACCTTTCGCAATTTCCTCGGTATCTCAAAGCGTGCTCAGTCAGGTTTGAAAAAATGGGGCGTGAGCAGGCATTGGAGAGAAAAGCCTTGCCCTTACTCAGGGATTGGTGGGAACAATATCAAGCGAGGGCCGAGCAGCACAGGGCTCAAGGTATTTATGATATTGAACTCGAAAGATTCCGTTGGCTAATTGAAGAGCAGCGCGTATCATGGTTTGCCCAACAGCTGGGCACTTCTGAAACAGTGTCCGAAAAGCGACTTAATAAGCAATGGCAATTAGTCCGCAGGGTCTAGTTGTTATGTTTGATAAAAATGTCTAACTTTGTGTTGTTTAACACGGGTTTATAGAGGGGAAGTTTGTGTACAAGGCCGCCATTACCGGTACCGGTTTATTTACTCCATCTGAATCTATCAGCAACGATGAACTCGTTGAAAGCTTTAACCAGTATGTAGCAGACTTTAATGCGGAACATGCGGATGCGATAGCTGCCGGTGAAGTTGAAGCATTGCAGGAATCTTCCTCGGCATTTATAGAAAAGGCGAGCGGTATCAAAAGCCGTTATGTGCTTGACAAGAAGGGTATTCTGGACCCGAAAATCATGGCGCCACGCATTCCTGAGC
>DAITOW010000403.1:0-2230 GCA_036833965.1 Oleiphilaceae bacterium | reverse complement strand
TGCTGAACAATAAAATCCCGCCAACACAAACAATGGACCAGATGAATTGTTCTGACCACGCAAAATAAACACATCCGACGATCAAGAGATAGCTGATGATTTCGCAGATCGTTTTAATACTGCCAGCGGATTTTGCTTTTTGTTCTGTCACGTGAAGTTACTCCTGAATTGATTGTGGCAGTTTAACGAAAATCCTGCATTCAAGCAGAGACACACGCAGCAGTTTTGAGCTGAATTTAACGTTGAATGAGTTTGTCGTAGGTTTGGTGGTGAATTTGATCAGTTCACGACATTCTCAGGAGTGCCTTTCAAATACGCTTGAATATTCTGCACAACACCATTCATCAATCTCTGTCGGCATTCCTTGGCGATCCATGCTGAGTGTGGCGTAATGAGCAGATTAGGTAAGTTCGCAGTAATCAGGGGATGATCAGCGGCGGGCGGTTCTTGTTCCAGAACGTCCAGAGCGGCGCCTCCAAGATGACCGCGAATCAGTGCCTCATGTAAATCCGGTTCATGAACGATGCCGCCGCGCGCTGTGTTGATAAGCAGGGCTCCGCGCTTCATTTGTGCAATGGTCTCTTTATCAAATAAGTGCTTCGATTCCGGGGTGAGAGGGCAGTGCAAGGAGATAACATCGCAATCTGCCAAAAATTCATTCCATGGGGTTCGTTCTGGGCTAATTGTTTTGCTCCATGGGGTTTGTGCAATCATGACCTTCATACCCAAGGCTTCTGCCATTTTTGCGCTAGCCTGCCCGAGGGAGCCATATCCCACAACGCCAAAGGTTTTGCCGGAGAGCTCAAATGCAGGAAAATCCAGCATGCAGAAAAAAGGGGACTCGCTCCATTTTCCCTGTTGAACCGCTGATGTGTAGCGATTCAAAGAGCCGGCGAGAGACAGAAGCAAGGCCATGGTATGCTGCGCGACACTTGCGGCTGCATAACCGGAGACGTTGCATACGGTGATGCCCAGTTCTCTAGCGGCCTGCAAATCTACGTTGTTGGTGCCGGTTGCACAGATGCAGATCAATTTAAGCTTTGCGGCTTTAGAAAGACGCTCCCGGTTGAGAATCACCTTGTTGGTAATAATCAGTTCTGCTGATTCAATGCGAGCCTGGGTCTGCTCCGCAAGCGTTGAGTCATGCATCGTCCACTGTTTTGCAACAGCCTTTAGTGCTGAGATGTCCAGCTCTTCGGGTTTGACGGTTGCCGAATCTAAAAAGACAGCAGTGTTGAATGGCGCGTAACTTGAGGGCATCTGCATATCACCTGATGTTTAGGAAGTTAGACTACGACTGCTTTCTAAGCGTTGCTTTGTCCAGATGATCAAAGGCGCGCCCGTAGATTTCCAGATCCATATCAAGATCATAAGTAAGTGTTTCTTCACTCAGTTCAAGCGTCATGCTCATCGCTATGGTCTTGGCTTTTTCATTCATGAAGTCGCTTTGCGCAACTTTGCCAGAGTCATTCCGGCCTTTCAAACGCATAATCCAGCCGCCATCAATCTCTTCCGCTTCGCCTTCAAGCACCACCGAAACGCCACGCGGTATTGCGAGGGTGTGAATGACTTTTTGATTGGCCTTATCCCACATCCAATAACCGCACTGGTCGTGCAGATGCTTGTTGTCACGAATACGATGCACGACCTGGTGGTAATACACTCCGGCGAGTTCCTGTTCTTCTGCGTTATCTACATCACCTATGGGTGTGTAAGTGACTGTCTCTCTGTAGTCATTGATTTCGGTTCCGTCTGGCTCGGGTGAGGTGTCTACACCCTTATCGCCGGTCCAGGTTCCAACCAGATTTGCAAGGGGGCCCAAGTGTTCATCATTCATACTTTGTCTTCCGGAGGATTAGTAGGGATGTTCTCGTCTTAGATAAATATTAAAACTGTTGGTTGTAGCTGTCGATGGATGCGTATTCCTCGAATTCGCCATTGGCAAGCATTACCCATACTTTATAGGGTTGGAATTTGTCGCCATCTTCCATGCCAGCGCTGCCAATAGGCATGCCCGGAACCACCAGACCTTTTGCATTTTCTGGAGGGTTATTGATGAATGACTGAACGAGTGCAGGAGGCACGTGCCCTTCGAAAAAGTAGTCTTTGTAAATGGCGGTGTGACAGGAGCGGGCCTCGACAGGAAGCTGGAAACGGTTTTTTACTTCGTTCATGTCAGCGTCCTCGATGACGGAGGTTGAAACGCCTGCGTTCTCAATATGTTCGACCC
>DAITOW010000402.1:0-2255 GCA_036833965.1 Oleiphilaceae bacterium | reverse complement strand
TCTGCAGGATGTAGAGCATGTCGTGATGTTTCTGCAGGGAAAGAACCCGGAATTGATACGGCAGTTGATCTCAGAAATGGAGCAAGCTTCTGCTGATCTGAATTTCGAGAAAGCTGCCGAGCTGCGTGATCAGGTTCAGTTCTTGCGCCACGCTCAGGAAAGCCAGAGTGTTGAGTCAGGTAATGCAGATCTCGATGTTGTGGCCATGAGTGACGGGCCCGGCATGAGTGTTTATTCCATGCTGTTTGTTCGCAAGGGAAGAATCCTTGGGCACAAAAACTATACGCCCAAAGTGCTTCTTGATGAGACGCCGCAGGAGCGCTTGCAAGCGTTTATTGAACAATACTATCTTGGCGCCGGCTCTGAAAAAGACTTGCCTGCCGAGGTGATTCTGCCATTTAGCGTTGCGGATCAGCAGACTTTGAGTGAGGCTTTACAAAGTGTCGCCGGCAAGCAGATTCGATTTGCGCACAAGGTGAAGACAATCCGTGCTCAGTGGCAAAAGCTCGCCCAAACAAACGCGGATAATGCGCTGAAAACCTACTTGGCAAACAAGGAAAATATTTTTCATCGGGTAGACGCGCTGCGCGCATTGCTTGGTCTGGACGATATTCCGAAGCGAATGGAGTGCTTCGATATCAGCCATAGCTCTGGTGAGAAAACGGTGGCGTCTTGTGTTGTGTTCAACGATCAGGGGCCGCTAAAGTCCGATTATCGAACTTTCAATATCGAAGGCATTGAGCCAGGTGATGATTATGCGGCGATGCGTCAGGCGCTTTCGCGCCGTTATCGGAAGGTAAACGATGAACCCGCCAAACGACCGGACATCATATTCATTGATGGCGGGAAAGGGCAGCTCAACATGGCCATCGAGGTAATGAACGAATTAAATGCTCAGGACATCTTGTTGCTGGGTATTGCCAAGGGAACAACGCGCAAGGCCGGTTTTGAAACTCTGTTTATTCCTGATGGGCAGGGCGGTCTGAAAACGATACAATGCGCAGCAGATGAGCCGAGTTTACATCTGATGCAGCAAATACGCGATGAGGCGCATCGATTTGCGATTACCGGCCATAGAAAACGTCGGGACAAGAGTCGTCCTCAATCGCAGTTGGAGGGTATCGAAGGCGTCGGGCCTACGCGGCGGCGCGCACTGATAAAGTATTTCGGCAGCGTACAAGGCATCAAAACGGCTTCGATTGAAGAAATTAGCAAGGTTGATGGTATCAGTAGCAGCCTGGCAGAACATATTTATCTCAGTTTGCATGGCGACTGAACAGAGACAGTTAAATGAACTTACCAAATATTCTGACGCTTTCGCGCATCGTATTGATCCCGGTTTTCGTGATTGCATTTTACCTGCCTTACGAATGGAATTATTACGCGTGTGCTGCGCTTTTCTGGATCGCGGGAGTCACAGACTGGTTTGATGGCTATTTGGCAAGAAAGTGGAACCAAATGACGCCATTTGGTGCTTTCCTTGATCCGGTAGCCGACAAACTCATGGTGACGATTTCTCTCGCCGTTATTATTGAAGAGTTTGGCGTCTGGTGGATTACCATCCCCGCGATCATTATTGTTGGGCGAGAAGTTGTTGTTTCAGCGTTGCGTGAATGGATGGCCGAGCAGGGCAAGCGCGAGAGCGTGAAGGTTGGCTACATTGGCAAGGTCAAAACCATGTGTCAGATGAGTTCTATTTTCTTCCTGTTAATTGGTGCGAAGATTGAAGAGTCTTTCTGGTTTGGCTATGGCTTGATGGTCTTTGCAGCGATCCTGACGCTTTGGTCAATGGTGCAATATTTGTCTGCATCGTGGGGCACAATGTTTGGTGACGAAACTAATTAAATTTTGCTTTAGAACTTGCTTGACTCTTAAATTTGATTCGTTAATATAAGCGCCTCTTCGCAAGGCACTTCGTTTCAAAGAGCTGGAGCGATAAAAATTTTACGCGGGAATAGCTCAGTTGGTAGAGCACGACCTTGCCAAGGTCGGGGTCGCGAGTTCGAATCTCGTTTCCCGCTCCAAATAAAATGCCTCGGAAACCCCGAGGCGTTTTTGTTAAAAGCACACTATAATTTGTGTGTTGCTTTGAACGGCGCGATATCAAAGCGCTGAGTACGATAGTACGACCAAAGGTAAAAAGTGCACTGGATGCAGCAATCCATGTAGACCAAAGGCACTTAGACACCTTACAAAATATGGCGCGATAGCAAAGCGGTTATGCACTGGATTGCAAATCCACGTAGGCCGGTTCG
>DAITOW010000401.1:0-2259 GCA_036833965.1 Oleiphilaceae bacterium | reverse complement strand
CGTTTACAGGTAGAACACCCGGTTACAGAGTTAATTACAGGTACGGATCTCGTTGAGTGGCAAATTAACGTTGCTTCCGGAGCGCCACTACCAAAAACCCAGGACGAGATTACGCTCAACGGCCATGCGATTGAAGTACGACTATACGCCGAAGATCCTCGCAACCAGTTCTTGCCACAAACCGGAAAAATTATCCGCTGGCAAACCAGCGACGCAGAAGGCACTCGCACGGACGCAGGGATCTCTCAGGGCCAGGAGGTTTCACCTTTCTATGACCCAATGCTCGCCAAACTGATTGCTTACGGAACCAACCGAGAAGAGGCACGTCGTCGTCTGTTAAAGTTACTAAGGGAAACCGTGCTATTTGGTGTAACCGTCAACACCCACTTCCTCTCGCGTGTGCTAGACCATGAAAAATTCATTACAGGTGAAGCGACAACAGCCTTCATCGAACAGGATTTTGCAAATGATGAAAGTATTGAGCCGCAAGCGAATGATGCGTTAGCAAGCGCAATCGCATGTATGTGCCTCCATCACAGCAAGCGTTCAAACGGTAATGTGTCGAGCATGCTTCTGGGCTGGAGCAACAGCGCAAGCAGCGAATGGCCTTACACCATGCGTTTTGGCGATGCAGAATCCAAGCTCTTCGTTCAGGAGACAAAGGGCCTGTTCACTGTGCGCTCACCCGAACAAGAAACGGCAACCACGGTACGGTTGATTAGCCAGAATGAGGCGGAGATCTGTTTCGAGTATGACGGAGTGCAGCAGCGCTGCAATCGTCTTGTTGCCGGCGATAAAATATATATTCGTCTGGGTTCTGAAGACTTTGTGTTTGAAGACGTAACACACGTCGCCAAAGACGCCGCTGGAGCCGCCGGCAGCGGACAGGTTCAAGCAAGTATGGATGGAGCGATCATCAAGGTATTTGCAGAAAAGGGGCAACAAGTTGCAAAAGGCGATACGCTCGTCATACTCGAAGCAATGAAAATGGAGCATCCACTAAAGGCGGATGTAGATGGCACTGTAGAGTCGGTGTTGGTAAAAGCTGGCGATCAGGTCAAGTTAAGACAGCTGCTTGTTGAAGTCGCAGCGACAGAAACGGAAAAAGAATGAGCAAGTTAAAAGATAGAGTAATTTTTATAAGTGGTGCGAGCCGGGGTATCGGCAGAGAGATGGCACTCAAGTTCGCAGCAGATGGCGCGAAAATCGTGATTGCCGCCAAATCTACCGAAGCGCATCCGAAGTTGCCGGGAACTATATTCACCGTCGCAGAAGAAGTCGAGAAAGCGGGTGGACAGGCCCTGCCATTGCAACTGGATGTTCGCGATGATTTAGCTGTTGTTGAAGCGGTCAACCAGGCCGCTGAACACTTCGGTGGTCTCGACGTAGTCATCAATAATGCAGGCGCCATCAAGCTGGCGAACTCCGAGAATCTGCCTCTCAAGCGCTTCGACCTGATGCATCAGATCAATACTCGTGCGGTACTGTCGCTTTCCAAAGCAGCGCTGCCGCACTTAAAGCAGTCTGAGCACTCGCACATTCTCAGCCTTTCACCACCACTGAATCTCGACCCGAAATGGTTCCATCACTATGGGCCCTATACCATTACAAAATACGGCATGTCGATGTTAACGATCAGCATGGCACAGGAATATCGTCGTTATGGTATCGCTGTAAATTCGCTCTGGCCTCAAACCGTCATTGCGACCGCAGCTGTCGAGTTCGAAGGTGGCGGCAAGAGTATTCTGGAAAAAGGTCGTATTCCTGCCATCATGGCAGACGCGGCTTATGAGGTGATATCCAGCGAAAATCTTGAACTCACGGGAGAATTGCTGATCGACGAATCGATCCTTCGTAAGCGCGGTGTTAAAGACTTTAGCAAGTATCGGTACTCAACTGAGACCACGAAACCCTTGATGAAAGACCTTTTTGTCGAATAGACTCTTTTTTGTCCAATAGAATGCAAAAGGGTGCCCCGGCACCCTCGAGACTCAGGGATATCGTCTCACAGGCTTTCAATAAACATAACTAAGCCAAGGTACGAATCATGCCTTCCACTGCAAGTATCAATTCACTTAACCAAACGTCTTCCGCTCAACCTGCGCCAGGCAAAAAAACCGTTAGGCACTCAGTAATAGAAAATGACGCCATTCGCGAAGCCGACAGTTTTATCGAAATCTTCTACGAGCGAGCAAAACTTCACCCCAACAAAACCTATTTGAGGCAGGCATTCGGTGACAAGTGGCATGAGATCACATG
>DAITOW010000400.1:0-2267 GCA_036833965.1 Oleiphilaceae bacterium | reverse complement strand
AAGTAGAAGCTCTGCGAGATTACGTTCTTGATGTTGTTGAGAAACATCCGGACATTGAATTACGTGACTTCATCGTCATGGCGCCCGACATTCAGCAGTATGCGCCTTTTGTGGATGCTGTGTTCGGTGCGCCTGTTGAATCGGCTGGAGGAAGCAGCCAGCGTCTTTTTTATGGTTTATCCGATCATGCCCTCATCGAAGAGCAACCGGTCATTGAACAACTGTTGGCGGTTCTGCAATTCGATAAGAATCGTATTACCGTTGATGATGTGTTTGATCTTTTGGCTTTAGAGGCGGTTCGACTTCGATTTGATCTTGATGTTGAGCAACTTGCCTATGCTCGCAAGGTCGTTGAAGCGCTTAACATCCGCTGGGGGCTGAACGAGAAGCATCGTGATAGCTTAGTTGGTGCTGAGTCGACTGGAGAAAACAATACCTGGACTGCGGGGTTAGGGCGAGCTCTGCGCTCTTATATGCTGGGCGCGCCGGACAGCCTTGACGAAGGGTTTATTGAATTTCCTTTACGTGGCGGCGAGCAGCAGGAAATCCTGGGTACCTTACTTCGCGTCATCGATTTGATTGAACAAAATGCCATCATGCTTCGATCAACAGCGTTGGTTCAGGAATGGGCAATCAAGGTACAAAAAATCTGGCACTCCTGGTTCGATGTCAATGCGCTGGATGAGTCATTGCGACAACTCCTCGACAAAAGTGTGGATGCTCTGGTTGAACAAGTTGAAGTCAGCGGTTTTGCGCAGCAGGTTCCCTTTACTTTGGTACTGGAAGTGTTGCGTGAAGAGCTTGAGAAAGAGAAAGTCAGCCAGCGATTCTTGTCGGGCAGAATCAATTTTTGCAACCTGATGCCAATGCGGACCGTGACATTCAAGTTTGTTTGTTTGCTGGGTATGAATGAAGGGGCTTATCCTCGGAATGACCTGACGCAAAGCTTTGATTTGATCAGTCGTTATCCTCGCCGGATGGGCGATCGATCCCGGCGGCAGGACGACCGCTATATGTTTCTTGAGGCGATCCTCAGTGCTGAGGAACGTCTTTATCTTTCATACAAAGGCTTTGATCTCAAGGACAACAGTGAATGCTTTCCTTCAGTGCTTTTATCTGAGTTTCAGGACGTTTGTGTTCGCAGTTTTACTGATCGATCCGGTAAGGCGGCCAAAAAGCTTCTGGCGCTATGGACCTATGAGCATCGCCTGCAACCTTTTCATTCAGCTTACTATAGCGAGCATTCAAGTGACGGTGCTGTATTGCCGCAGTCCTTTGCAAACGAGTGGTATCCCTTGTTCGCACCGAAAAGAGTGCAGACCCTTGAAGACGAAATTTTCCCTGGCGTAAAAGGGTCGGGAGCAAGTCAGGCTGATCTTGTTGAACAAGCTGTCAATGATCAGTCCGGAGCAAAATCCTTTCCTGACAGCGAGCGAAATTCTTCGCTGTTGGAATGGCCTGAACAGCTTTCTCTGGGTGAATGGGAGCGCGCCTTTTCCAGTCCGCTGGCCTACTACTATGCGACTCAGATGGGTATCCACAACGCGCGCTATATCGATGTCGCTGAAGCTGATGAACCCTTCGATCTTGATGGACTCCAGAGCTACAAGCTTGCGATACAGATGTCTGATATCTGGTTTCGCGGAGCGTCTCTGGAAGAATTCACCCGGACGCATTTGGTACTTGGAGATCTCCCCCAAGAACCTGTGGCACGAGCTGTTGTTCAAGAACTGAGCGCCAAATATGCTGACTTTTGTGAACGAATAGAGCCTTACATGGGCGCCAAGCCGACACGTCTCTCTTTGGATTTTGAATCTTTTATCCCCGGGGTAGAGCGACTGTCTGGCGAGGTCTATGTTGGTGAGCAGGGCTTGGTGGATGTGCATTTTTCCAAGCAACCTTTTAAGTGGTTTTTTGGCGCCTGGGCTCGGCATGTCGTTTGGAATGTATTTCATTTCGAATATGGTTTGCAGGTGCCGGCGACGAGTACCTGTTTAACTCCCTCCTGGACAATCGAGTTTCCGGCACTGGAGAGGGCTCAGGCGCAGGCTTATCTCACTGAGCTTTGTGATTATTTGAAAGTTCTGGCCGTCGAGCCAAGGCCGCTATTGCCCGAGATCGCTTTTCACTGTTTGAGAGGTAAGGACAAAGGTCCCGCCGCCGCCTTTCGAAGGACGCCGCCGAAAGATGATATTGCGATGTTGTGGCAACGATATTGTCAGCTCTCGGGCGCAAGGCAGGATAGCGGCGCGCCTCCGGTGCTAGAG
>DAITOW010000399.1:0-2273 GCA_036833965.1 Oleiphilaceae bacterium | reverse complement strand
AGACTCAGCAGCAGTACAAAATATCCGGAGCATTTCCAATCTGTTAAGCATCACAGTCACATTCTGGTTTGATATGAATACGCTAATATTATTCCAAATTATGGAATTGTGAAATTAAAACGTTTCCATTTATTGGTTTTTAAAAGTAAGGGATAATTTGCACATTATTTAGACAGAGTCATTCATTCAACTGATTTGAGGATATTAACTATGAGTAGTGTTTTAGCAAACAACATCAGTGGTAAGGTCGTTGTCATCACTGGTGGTAGCAGCGGTTTGGGCGAGACCACGGCAAGACATCTAGCCAGTCTTGGCGCATCTGTTGTTTTAGGTGCCCGACGCATCGACAAGCTTGAAGCTATTGCTGCTGACATACGCACAGCGGGTGGAAAAGTTGCGGTTCAAGCGACAGATGTGACTAGCCAGGACGAAGTGAAGGCCCTTGTAAATCTTGCACAAGAGCGCTTCGGTAAAATTGATGTGGTTATCAATAATGCAGGGTTAATGGCGATTGCACCGTTAGCTGAGACTCGGGTTGACGAATGGGATCGCATGATTGACATCAACGTTAAAGGTCTGCTGTATGGAGTAGCCGCAGCGCTTCCGATCTTTCAGGCTCAGGGAACAGGCCACTTTATCAATATTTCCTCCGTAGCGGGTATCAAAGTATTCAGTCCCGGCGGCACGGTTTATAGCGGAACCAAATTCGCTGTTCGCGCTATTGCCGAAGGCTTACGCCATGAAGTTGGGGGTAAAATTCGTTCAACAATCATTTCACCAGGTGCAGTCGAATCTGAATTAAAACATGGAAGTTCAGATACTCAGGGTGCAGCCTTTGTAAAAGATTTTTATCAGCAAAATGAAATTCCATCTGAATCTGTTGCTCGTGCTATCGCATACGCAATTGAGCAGCCTGCGGATGTGGATATCAACGAGATTGTTCTGCGCCCAACTGTTCAAGAGTTTTAAATCGTTTAATAAAAGACCTATTAACCAGCGGGTGATTTAACCACCCGCTGAATATTCAGTATGTGAGGTTATTGATGACAGCGTTAAACAGACAAATGCGTGCTTTGGTATTAGATAGCTATGAAGAGGGGACAGTATTCCGGGATGCCCTGATTAACTTACCCTCTCCATCAGCAGGTCAGGTGCAAGTAAAAATATTTGCAAGTGGAGTCAATCCTATTGATTACAAAATCCGCCAAGGTATCGCTCCTTATGCCATGCCGGAATTACCCGCAGTACTTGGCACCGATTTAGCTGGAGAAATTGTTGCTATCGGCGACGGCGTCACCGACTTTGCAGTAGGCGATGCAGTTTATGGTCTGACTGGCGGGGTGCGAGGATTGCAAGGATCATTGGCTGAATATGCCAACGTAGATGCTGAATTACTTGCTCTCAAACCGAAAAATTTGTCCATGCGTGAAGCTGCGGCTTTACCTCTGGTTGCACTTACCGCTTGGGAAGGTTTGGTTGACAAGGCGAATGTTAAAGCGGACCAGAAAGTTCTTATCCAAGGTGGAGCTGGCGGAGTTGGGCATGTAGCTGTGCAAATTGCTAAGGCCTTAGGTGCCGACGTTTATGCCACTGCATCGACTGGAAAACAAGAACTGCTCAAGGCGCTTGGTGCCACGCCAATTGATTATCACACTGCAAGCCCTGCTGAGTACGTGGACGCATACACCCAAGACAAAGGATTCGATATCATTTACGACACTGTCGGTGGCTCTGTACTCGATGCCTCATTAGGTATCATTGCACATTATGGACAAATTTTAAGCTGTGCTGCATTCAGCTCACATAACCTGGCACCGTCGTCATTACGCTCTGCAACATTGTCAGCGATTTTTGTGTTACATCCACAGCTCAGCGGAGAGGGGCGCAAACATCATGGTGACATTCTGCGGCAAATTACGGCTCTTGTTGAAGCTGGACAAATTAAGCCACTACTCGACCCGTTACGCTTTTCCCTAGACACGGCAATGGATGCACATAATGCCGTAGAGTTGGGATCCATGGGTAAAGTCGTTATTGATGTAATTGCTTAAAAAGTCATTGTTGAGGATGCATATGAGCTCAAGAAAACTAATTCGAACTGTTCGTTTCTATGAATTGGGTGGCCCCGAGGTATTAACTATTGACTCGCTGGCGAGTCCAAGTTTGCAGGCCACTAATGTACGTATTGCGGTCAAAGCTGTTGGGCTCAATCGTGCTGATGCCATGTTTAGGCGAGGCAGCTATATAGAAAAGGCTGACTTCCCTTCGCGAAT
>DAITOW010000398.1:0-2273 GCA_036833965.1 Oleiphilaceae bacterium | reverse complement strand
CAACTGATAGCGCTGCTGAAAACCTGCTACATCAAAAGGAATATGGCTCAGAGCCCGCTCAACACCGACGGATAAAATTGGCTCGCTAGTGATATAGCCACAGCCGGCATCGGCATTCTGGTAAAAGCGTCCCTCTGGATTAATCATTAGATAGGTATGCGTCATGGCATCGTTGTCTTCCTCTACGATAATCGGAGAGAGTTCTGAATGACGATGTACATAAGCGTAATACTGGCTTTGAGTGATGGTAAGTAGGTGGTTATGTACTGGTAATACACGCAATAGCTTCCATTTGTTGGGCTGAATATCGCGCATTAGGTCTAACAAACTATCGTGCTGATTTGCTGCGTTAACGACCGTATTAAGCTTTAAAATTCCGCTAGGATTTAGCTTACGATAACGAGCGCACATATGTTGCAGCTGTTCGGCAGAGATCCAGCGTTCTTTACGATCCAGACGGCCAATCTGTGCTGCAATATCAGAATCTGCGGTATCGTAACTGATGCCAAGGACATCTATTGAAGGTGCTAGTTCATCTAAAATATCATCTGACAGAAAATGGCCGTTCGTAATCAAAGATGTGCGGAATCCAAGCTGATTTGCGAATCTGACAGCGTCCAAAAAGCGTTGTCCAAGCAGCATGGGCTCACCTCCGGCAAAGTTAAGACGTACGTTTTCATAACCCATCTCTGCTTGGAGTGAGTTAGGGTTTAAAAAGTAGTCGGCTAGAGACTGTAGAAGGGATTCTACTTGCCCAGATAAACGATGAAGTTCATTTTTAGCTTCTAAGTCATTCCAAGTTGCGTAACAGTAACTGCAACGGTAGTTGCAGTGTTCTGTCATGTGGAAGTTAATAACAAGATCTGTTTTGGTTGTTTGCGACTTTGATGTTGTGTTCGTCATGTTGAACCTCCGTTTGTTGTCAACGGGATCTAGGTTCAACTTGTGCACTGCACAACATAGCGTTTTCCTAAAAAAATTAACTTTATTAGGTGATTAGAGCTTGAGCATAAAGTCGAGTAGGTCGTCGACCTCTTCCGCGTCACGGATTTTACGATCGATTTCTGTCTTTAGCTCCGCCACACCTGGCGCAGTGAGGTCTAACTGATTGATTAAGCGTTGCGCTTCCAACCATTCGCCATCTAAGTACTTCATCAAAATACTATCCATCGGCTCCAGCGCCGCGGCTTGAGTCAGTAGCACTCTTAGCAGTGATGTATTGCTGCCAAGCGTTGACTGCGGCAAGGTTTTAAATGGATTGGGTAAACGTGCAGCTCTGAGATCAAAGTCGCCCTCAAGGCAGGACACAAACTCAGACGCCTGTTGGTTTGATAGAGCAATCCCCGCCAGCGAGTGCTGGCGGGTGAACATGACTTTAACAGCTTCAGCGCATTGCTGGCGTTTATCAGGTTTGCAGAAAATCGCCTTCACTTCTTTTGAGTCTGCAAAAATAGAACTCAACAGCATGGCATTGAATAAGGTATCCAATTCCGTGTCTGGAATGCTGTTTTTGTTTTTATGAACGATTAAATCTGCTTGTGAGCTTAATAGTTCATTACGCAAAAAAGAATTTGCCTTAGTTCTTAGGGAAGGAGCGTTACTCAGAATATCTGATCCAAACAGAAGTTTCAGCGCGTCGGGTATGCTGTAGTAATTAGAGCCCACAGTAGGCTTCCTCTAAAAGGTCCGACGTTGAGGTTCTACGCAGTTGGGAGACGGTTAAATTGCTGTTGGCTATGGCTTGCGCCATTTCCAAAACATTACGCTTTGAATAACGACAATAGTCGGCATGCTCTCGATATTGAGCGATAACACCGATGCAGTAGCCTGTACGGATCCCTTCGGCGAGTGATGTACGCTGAGCAGCCAGCAGCTTTTCCTTGCCTCTCGCATCATAGATGTCTACTACTTCACGACAAGCATCTATCAAAAAATCAGCACCTTTCTCTAGTGGAATATCGCTTCTAGCAAGAGCATTGCTACTCAATACCAAAGATAGAGCAAGCCATAAAGTCCGCGTGTGTGTAAACATTTTAAAATCCTTTTTAACTATTTCCTGAGTTCATTGAATTTGTACGAGTATTGCCTGCGCTGTCCGCGGAGTGATTAGCTTGATCTGACTCTAGCCAATCTGAATCGATATTTTCCGAATCTTGTTTTTTAACGGTCTTTTTAATCAGTTTTAACTTTGGTAAAGGCGTAAAAGCATGTAATGTCAAAAGATAAACACTACTGAATATAAAATACTGAAAATCTGGAAGACCATATAAGTC
>DAITOW010000397.1:0-2283 GCA_036833965.1 Oleiphilaceae bacterium | reverse complement strand
GGTCTAATAGAAGGTGAAATCAATCACAGCGAACTGGTCGTTGAACGATGGCTGCCTGACGAGCTGGTTGTGTTTTGCTCCCCTTCCCACCCTTATGCTTCCCTGAAAGAATTGCCCGATAACATACTTCAGGAAGCGCAATGGGTTTTGAGAGAGAGCGGTTCCGGAACCCGACAAGCCTTCGATCATGCAATGCATGGCTTGCTTAGCAGCCTAAATATTGCGATGGAGCTGGAGCATACTGAAGCCATAAAACGCGCTGTGGAATGCAACGTCGGACTGGGTTGCCTGTCCAGAATCACGCTCAACGATGCCTTTAATCGCGGTTCGCTCATCCCCTTGAATACACCTCAACGGGATTTCAAACGCTCCTTGTATTTAATTCGCCATCGTGACAAATTTATTAACAACACAATGACTGACTGGTTGGCACTTTGTCGCTCGTCCCGAAATACATAACTGTTGCACCAGGTTTGCTGGATTAATGGGCAGCACAGGTTTTAAAGAATAATCATCCCCCCTGTTTAGAGGCACAAATGTACGACAATCTTGTATTTGCCGGCGGCGGTAATCGCTGTTTCTGGCAAGCCGGCTTTTGGGAAGAATTCTCCCGACACGTGGACGCATCCCCTTCAAACATTGCTTCCGTGAGCGCAGGCGCCGCGATTTCATGCGCTATCTTCGCTGGAAAAACCCGTGAAACGCTTGAAGCAACAATGGAGGTTCAAGGCGCAAACCCCAAAAATCGTTATTGGTCCCGAGCATTAAAGGGAGAGAACGTTCACCCCCACTCCGAGCTCTATCGAAGAATTATTCATAAGGCACTGGATCAAGAATGTCTTCAAACTCTGAAGCAAGGACCCAGAAACCAAGTTCTTTTGGCCGAAATACCCAGTTGGCTTGGCCCTCGTTCAGCAGTAATGGTTGGTATGCTTGCCTACCAACTGGAAAAGAAGCTGCTACACCCTGTTCATCCCCAATGGGGGAGAAAAGTCGGTTTCCGTTCCCGTTTTGTTGAAGCAAATCTCTGTAATTCAGTAGATGAGCTGGCCGACCTTATTCTTAGCTCATCTTGCACCCCCCCGTTTACGCCCATAATGCGCCACAAAGGTGATGTCGTTTTAGATGGAGGCATGGTCGACAACGTGCCGGTTCATGGAGTCGACACGACAAAAGGAAAGACACTTGTGATGCTCTCCAGGCCATATGACGCCCTTCCTAAACTCGCAAATATTCACTATGTTGCGCCATCACAAAAGCTGCCAATTGATAGCTGGGACTACACATCACCAGATAAGGTTTTGCAGACCTACGAACAAGGAAAGAGCGATGCCAAGGGCTATTTGAAAGCAATGGGGCTATAAGGCCACACTTCGAGTGTGACCGCTATCCCAATCGTTTCGGTTTGATTTCGTTTCAAAATGTAAGGCCGATATACTGTTGGAGTTTGGTCCACCAATTCCAAGGAAAGTTGTGTTCATGGGTTTCACCTTACTGAAAAAAGCCGCCACGCTCGCCTCTTTATTCGCCACTCTTGTTTTGTCCAGTGCTTGCAGCGAGAAACTTCCTGAACAAAGCGAAGACGCGGAAGTAAAAAGCATCAACATTTTCTTTTCCAGAGAACAGGAAGCTGGAGCAGATGTCGGGAAAGCCTACTCATTCAGCCCGGACAGCGGTCGAATTACTGAGATCGCCACGATTAACAGTACTCCCGACTCAATAGCGGTTCTTGATACAGACGAAGATGCGCCGGGTTATGAGTTTGCAGCTTATGCAGATGGCAAGACGCTTAAAATTATTGACTACTCAAAGACTGCGACCAAAAGAATCTACGAACTCGAAACATACTCCGCGGACATTTGCGGCGTATATCCTGCAAAACGCCCTGCATATTCAGTATTCAACAGAGGAAGTGACTACTACCTGAAGACAATTGATGATTCGGCTGCCTACGTTGCTCTAAAAGCAGGCAGCACTTGTTCCCGCTCTACCGATACCTATCGATACATAAACTTTAATATTCCCGGCTTTCCGTTAATTGCAGACAGTCGTTCCGCCAGCACATCAGAGGTATTTGGCGCATATTTGTTTGATGAGTTCTATAGCAGCACTGATGTTAACGGAGATACAATCAGAGGCCGAAGTATTTGGATAAGCCACAATCGTGACACGGAATCCTTGAGCGCTCGGGAGTTCAAAGGTAGAACACTGTTCGACATCCCGTTCAAACATAAATTGACAAACAAACCAGACGGACTAACAGAGACTGCACCACCATATATC
>DAITOW010000396.1:0-2298 GCA_036833965.1 Oleiphilaceae bacterium | reverse complement strand
TAAAGCCCAGCGAAATAAGCTCAGTCAAATTCTGGTAACCCTGCTGGTTCTTAGCCAATAAGGTCATCGTATAAGGAGCAGTCTCGTCTTCCGCGTTTTCGAGGTAGATATCTGCACCCAAAATAGGTTTGGCTCCAGCGCCCCGCACCCCCTTGTAAAACTTTACAAAAGCACAAAGGTTGGACTGGTCAGTGATCGCAATCGCGGGAATCTGTTCCTCGGAAACCCTGCCAGCCAGAGCCTTGATACGCACAAGGCCATTCACCAGCGAGAATTCAGTATGCACTCGCAAATGGACGAATTGAGACGGCAAACCGGCAGTCATGAGGGCTTAATCACCTAAGTTTCGATTGGAGGGAGAGACGCTCATCATGAGCGGCGTAAATGCTATCACGCCGTGACTTCGGCATAAATCATTGATTCAATATTTTGGGTACGGAAAGACTTCGTAAAACAGTTTGATCAGGGAGTAGCAGGCGCTGTAGGACGATACTCCTGAAACACTTGTGCGTATTGTTTCACGAGTTGGTCATAAACACCCTGCTCTCTTATCTTCTTGAGCCCAAGGTCAAACTGGTCTCGTACCACTTTCTCCAAAAACAAATAGTGGTAGATGCTTTTAGAAAACAGCTCATGCACCTGGACTTCCTGCAAAAACCGCTCATCCCCCGGATATTCTTGCTCCACAGCCTTCTTCCAAAAATAACCGAAGACACTGCGGTCCATTACGATAAAATCGACCTCTCGCACAAACAGGAGATTCACTTGCAAGTGTTGCTGCGTAATCTCCTCATAGTTGGCGTTGTGTCCAGCTATCTCACCAAATTCAGCGCCCAAAAACTGATGCGCCTTTTGAAACGCAACAACCGACTTATCGCTCAAAAAAGAAATCGGAATATCCTTTGGAAAACCCTTTTTCTTCAAGCTGATGGCTACGTTATGGAAGCTGGTCACCGGCTCGGACAAATATCCAATATTGGTCACGGGCGTACTCGGACTTAGGACCGCATCAATTTGCTTCTGCTCAAACAACTTGTATGCGCGGGAGTTTGGCACATACACAGGTTTGATCTGATAGCCACTGACCTCAAAAGCTTTGCGGATAATTTCCAGCTTGAGGCCGGAATCTTCCTCACGAATCACCCACGGCGGGATGGAGAAACTAAGCCCTAGCTTTAGTTGTCGCCCCTGATCCGACTGCCCTTCAGGCACCTGCCCGGTTTCCTGGGCCAACGCAGCAAAAGACAAAAAAAGCGCCAGTACCAGCGCCACCGATTTAAAGTCGCGCGAGCACAGCAAGCTCCTTAACAGGTTCATTTATGGTTTCCGCCGATCGTGATAAAAAGCAACACTCAAAAAAGCTCTCTGGCAAATATGAATTGTACAAGCTTAGCCAAGAACTCAGAGCTTCTCTAATTGTTGCTCTATTTCAGCAACCTTGTTGGCAACGACTTTTTCCAAATGACGCAAATCAGAGAGAATTTTTTCTTTTGCCGTTCTCTCAACGTAATCCTGTTTTGTGATGATATCGAGCTCGTCCATCACCTTGACCAACATGGGAGAGACCTCACTCACCTGACGATAATCTGCGCTAGCATGATCTTTCAGCTGTCTGGAAGAACGGTGAAACTTGAACTTCTCACTCTTTTGAAAAAGCCCGCCTTTCTCTCGCTTGTGATAAATTTTCAGGACATCGCAATCCCGCTCGGACCGCACCGTGTAGTAGTCAATGTTATCCAAATTCTTTACACCTATTGATTGCAAAGCACTCACAGCAAATCTCCTGCCTCAATGAGTTTAAACGATCTAGACAACTTGCCACTTGCGCATCAAACGACAACTAACACTAGAGATGAATGCCCTCTTTATGCCACATAAATACGCTTCGCTCAACGCAGCCAAAATTGAGCAGGCTCAATCAATGCGCGAATCTGACTTGTTTTTTTAAGCCAAGCACCGCTAAATATCGCCAAAATCAATAAATAAAGAGTAGTCATGACACTAGCTTCACAATTCCATCCTCATCGTGGCGGCCTGTTTAACGAATTACACACCCGCCCTTTCCCAGTGATCGCAACGCCCGCACGCGTATCGTCACTGACCGTGCTCCACGCAAAAGACGATAGCGAGAGCAGCCAAACACGAGTTCTGGAATATGAGCACATATGTGACCTCTGCCAGCGATTCAGCGCACCGCCACCAGCAACCGATGCGACCTGCTATTACCAGGATTTTGGCGGCTTTGAGTTTCGCTGGGAAAGCCATACCGAATTTTCTACTTACACGTTCATCCACCAC
>DAITOW010000395.1:0-2301 GCA_036833965.1 Oleiphilaceae bacterium | reverse complement strand
ACTCAGCCTCCTGCTCCTCAGACAACATGGCCGCATCGCTCGCATCTCTCGCCTGTTCTAGTTGCAGCAGCTTATCTTCCGTTGCTGTCAGTTGCTCTTCAAGCAACTCTTGCTGGGCCAGAAAACGCTCTTCAGCATCACGACGCAAAGCATCTACCCGCTCAAAAGGCCTGCTGTAACGTCCCTGACTGCGGATAGAAATAAGCTCGGCTTGCCCTGACAGGTTTTCCACCGAATTTAACAGAAAGCTTCCGTTATCAGCCCAAGGACTGATGATCTGCTGACCAAAGAAGTTTTGCACCTGAACCCACAAACGGTCACTTAGTACATCACTGTCTGCAACAATAAGGACATTGATCTGATCAGACTCAGTGACTTCCGGTTTCAGCGAACGTGTAACAAGCTCTGGCTCAGCTTCCTCACTATCCACCTTGTCATCAGACGACACCTCTTCAGACAACTCGATCCCTTCAGGAAATGCTGTTTTAGCCGCTCCGGAAACCCTGGCCGCCAAGGTGTAGGACTCTTCCGTCGGAACAAACCCGGACAGCAATATTGAAGGATCACGCATCGTCGTGAGCAGATCTGCAGCTTTGAGAGCACTCTGGGCAGAACTGCGAATAATCGGAGAAAACTGACTCGTCGCACCTTCCATTGCACTCAAAGCACCTGCGGAAGAAAAGTTCAAACTCTCCAAACCGAACAGGACGACATCCTCCTGCTCAAACGCCTCAGGGCGCAAACTCAACAGCCCTAAATGCCGAACAGGCTGACCACCCTGCCCCAGAGAAACAACCATTGAGTTATCGAAGTCCGCAATAAACTGACTCTCATCAAATTGAACACCCCAAGCAGTTAGCAAGCGCTGAAGACTCGAAGATTGGGCACTTGGCATTCCGCCCATGCTCGCCATCGTTTCAATAAAAGGATCAACAAACAAAATGACCTTGCCACCCGACAGTGCATACTGGTCGATTGCAAACTCCAAAGGCTCGGATATATTTTGCGGCGCAACGAGAAGCAGGACATCGACATCCTCAATTCGCTCGGCATCATCCTCAATCCATTCCAGATCAAAGTTGTCATTGATATATTGCAGTACAGCCCACTCAGGCGTTTGCCGACGCGTCATATAGTCCATTCCACCCTGGATATCGACACCGGCATAAATACCTATCCTGGGCAGACTTGTTCGCGACAAGGTCGAAATCAGGCGCGTTAAATCGTATTCAAGAAACGCTTCTTTATCAGGCTGAATGAATGGAATGACCTCTTCATTTCCCGCCTCATTTCTGGCGACCAAACCGAAATAGATTTCATCTCCGCGCGCCCCACCAGGAACACTTTGAAGCCCCGCAAGTGCTGCCGCATCTTCCGCCTCAGAAAAAGGTTCCGGGTCGATTTTAGTAACCGTGATCATGCCATCGCTCTTGGACTGATACTCGTTCAGCAACTCTTCCACACGCTTGGCATAAGTGCGCAAGGCAGGCAACTGGGAGGTTGCCTTGTCAGAGAAGTAATAATCAATACTGACCGGTCGTTCGAGCTTACCGAGGATACTCTCAGTGCCTTCAGACAAGGTATACAAACCATTCTCCGAGAGATCGATGCGCGCTCCGGTGATAAACATCGATGACAGAACGATCACCGCAAACAAGGCCGCAAAGGCGGCAATTAACTTAAACGATACTTGATTCGTCATAATACCTCCTAGTCCGCCTTTTTAAGATCTATCACAAGTGACGTTGCATAGAGCCATGCTCCAATCATCGCAACGAAATAAACAATATCCCTGAGATCAATCACCCCTCTGGATATAGCAGTGAAATGCGTTAGAAAGCTCAAGTTTGCAACACCATCGACTAACCACAATGGAGCCCAACTCGAGAAACTATCCTGCACAATCGGAAAACCACTTACGACCAAGAGGAAGCAGACAACCAAAGTAAGAATAAAAGCGACAATCTGATTTTTACTTAGAGCAGACAAGCACGAACCAACAGAAAGGAAGCCACCTGACATCAACCAGGCTCCCAAATACGCGCCCAGAATCACTCCGTTATCCGGCGTTCCCAGATAATTGACTGTCACCCATAACGGAAAGGTCAAGGCCAAAGCCAAACCGACAAATACCCAAGCAGCGAGGAACTTGCCTAACACCAACTGCCATGTAGCAATTGGCAGAGTCATAATCAGCTCTATCGTGCCGCTACGGCGCTCCTCCGACCATAGGCGCATCGCTACCGCCGGAATAAGTACAAGATAAAGCCACGGCACAAAATTGAAGAAGGCACTTAAATC
>DAITOW010000394.1:0-2320 GCA_036833965.1 Oleiphilaceae bacterium | reverse complement strand
CCTGTTCAAAACCTGCAGGTTTGACTCGAGTAAGGTTCGTCTGTTCGCTTTCCGCAAGAAAGACTCTTTCTATAGCATTTCGTTTTTGGCGGATTTCGAGATCGCTGTAGCCGTTTGCCCGCTTGAACAGCCAGTGTAGTTCTTGTTGTTCGTTTTGCTCCAGGTCGTTTGAAAAAAGCAATTTCTCGGACAGAATCAAAACGCCCCCAGGCACGAGGGCATCGCAGATTTTTTGGAGTAGACTCAAGCGGCTTTCTAGCGGCAGGAATTGTAAGGTGAAGTTCATCGTGACCACCGAACACGGTTCAAAGTCGATGTTAAGGATGTCATCGCAAACCAGAGTGACCGGAGTTGTTTCATTGTCGAGTTCAATGTAGTGCTGGCATCGTTCGATCATCGATTGCGAGTTGTCGATACCAATAATTCGCGTGTTTTCATTTTTCGCGCCGTGGCGCATTGCGAGGGTGGATGCGCCCAGGGAGCAGCCCAGGTCATAGCACACAGTGTCGGCTTGAACATAGCGTTCGGTGATCAGACTGATCATCGGGATAATGGTTTTATAGCCAGGCACCGAGCGTTGAATCATATCGGGAAAGACGCGCGCGACTGCTTCATCGAACTTGAAATCGTTGACCTGATCAAGAGGTGATGCGTATAGCTGATCCGCTAACTGCTCGGGCGTCTTATCACTCACTAGCCGTTTCCTCGGAGGTCATCGGGTCACTGTGTGACCCAGAATCTGCTGGCACAACTTGTTCGCACTTAACACCACGATTTTTGTAGTCGACCAGTAAACCTTGCATCGCGTTATCCTTGTCGTTGCGGATAAACAAGTAGCCTTCCTGGCAAAACGAAGTTTGGAACGATGGTTTTGGCGAAAGCCGGTACTGTCCTTCACCTTCCTCTGGTACGAACACCACTTTATAGCTTGCCAGCTCAAGCTGGTTTTGACTATCCGGATGTTGGATTTTGTTTTGCCACTCCAGGATCCCAATGGTGCCTGCAATGCTCAGGAAAATCGCTAGTACCAGCGTTCGCATGCTTACTGTATCGGTACTGTTTTTACTTGAGTTCTCGGGTTTCATCTTTTCGCGCTGCGTAAAAGTTGCTGATTGTAGAGTTTAGGGCATAAGTTGCAAGGGGAGCTCGTTGAGTGCGCTAAGTTGCTCTCTTAATTCCAGAATATGTTCGGACCAGTAGCGCTCTGTATTGAACCAGGGAAAGTGCATTGGGAATGCGGGATCCCCCCAGCGTCTCGCGAGCCAGGCAGAGTAGTTCATGATGCGCATAGTGCGCAGTGTTTCTATGAGATTGAGTTCTTTAAGATCAAAGCTCGCAAACTCCTCGTAGCCGTCAAGAAATTCGCTCAACAAGCTGGTTTGTTGTGCCCGGTCACCTGATAGCAATAACCAGATATCCTGAACCGCAGGTCCCATAACGCAGTCGTCCAGATCAACAAAGTAAGCCTGGTCTTCACGCCAAAGTATGTTGCCCATATGGCAGTCGCCGTGAATGCGTTGTTGATTGACGCTAAATTGTCCGTTGATTGAGCGCATGGTTTTGATCAAATCACTTGTCAAAGTATCGTAGGCAGATTGCAGGCTGAGCGGAATAAACTCTTTTTCCAACAGAAAACTGCGGCTTTCTACGGCCCATTTTTCGAGCGACAAACTTTGCCTGTGTTTGAAGGGTTTACTTAAACCCACCTGATGCATACGACCGATATTCAGACCAATACGGTACATGGTATCGGGTAGTTCAAGTTCAGGTGCATAACCGCCTTGCATGGGGAATAGCGCAAACTGAAAGCCTTCAAATTCATGCAGCGACTCGTTGTTGATTTTAAGTGGGGCAACAACGTTGATGTCATTGTCCTGCAGTTCGAATGAAAAGCTGTGTTCTTCCAGAATCGCATCTCTGGTCCATCGCTCCGGGCGATAAAACTTTACGATAACGGGGGCTGCGTCTTCAATTCCTACCCGATATACCCGGTTCTCGTAGCTATTAAGAGGGAAGATGCGCTGGTCACTGTAAAGACCAAGTGACTCAACAGCGTCAATGACCATGTCGGGAAGAAGTCGTTCGTATGGATGTTCCAAGATACCTGCCTTTTTAGTCAGTGAAGGGCTGTTTCAGTCTGATTTATGCCCGAGCTAGAAAAACAAGTCTAACTGATGTTCGTCTTTTTTATTGTTGCCTATGCGTAATCCAAGCCCAACAAGACGCACCGGCAGCTGCTTTCTCTGCCATGCCTTTTTCAACATGTTTTTAAATGCTTGTTCGTCCTGCCAGTTTTCTATGCCGCTGATAAGTGTTTCCT
>DAITOW010000393.1:0-2323 GCA_036833965.1 Oleiphilaceae bacterium | reverse complement strand
CCTCTACAACTGAAGATAATGACCCTGCAGCACGGACTGTATCAACAGGGTAAGCGCTGTGTGATCGTAACCGAAGGTATCGATGCCGCAGGCAAAGGCGGACTCATTCGACGGGCTACGGCCTTCATGGACCCTCGAGGTTATCGCGTTCACCCCATCGGCGCACCAACACAGGACGAGTTAGCAGAGCATTATCTGCAACGCTTTTGGCGGCGCTTACCTAAACAAGGGCAAACCGTTATTTTTGACCGATCCTGGTATGGCAGGGTACTTGTCGAACGAGTAGAACAGTTTGCGAGTGAAGCGGCCTGGATGCGCGCCTATCGGGAAATCAACGAGTTTGAGCAGCAACTGGTCGACGACGGAATTATCCTGGTCAAGCTCTTCCTTAGCATCTCCAAAGACGAACAACTTGAGCGTTTCAAAGAGCGAATCGACAAGCCAAAAAAACGCTGGAAGATCACCGCTGAAGACATCCGAAATCGACAAAGCTGGGACGCCTATCAAGAAGCGTTTGAGGACATGCTCAACAAGACATCGGCTGCACAACGCCCATGGCATGTAGTGGCAGCGAACAACAAAAAACATGCGCGCCTTGATGCCATGCAACACATTGCATTATGTCTGGCAGAACATGTTGATATAGATCGCGTCGAATTGCTTGATCCGGAAGTGGAAGAACTTGCGAGCAAATATCTTTGCTAGAGGCCACGCCCTGTCGTCAAATCCTGTCATCAAGCCCTGACATACAGGCAAGTTGATCAGCGCGGCGCAGCAGCAATGGCCGGAAGGTGAGACCGGATAAATTGGAACTTTAATGGGATTCATGATTCCACATATGAAGGAATTATCACCCGAACAACATTGGCTCGCTTCATTGCGAGAATAACAAAGCGGTTGATTGTGCATTTTTAAGCTTAAAGGTACTAAACTGGAGGTCGATAGCATTAACACCCCTCTATGTTATGTTTAAAACCGGTTCGGGGCGGAGGAATTATGGCTTCTTTTTTAAATAATCTGTTGACGGGCATTGCTTCAGACAAGGGCTCGCTACGGGTCTCAGGTAACGAAAATCCTGCGCGCCTACCCGAAACTGCCTTGCTTTTCTCGCAAGGCTTGAAGAAAGGGCTTGGCGTTGAGCTAAAACCAACGCCAGAAAGTGATCCCGGCAGCAAAGTCTTCGATATTCAGGCTGTTATTGATACCGTGGCTGGATTCATCGAACAAACCATCGAGCAGCGTCGTGCTGATGGTGCAACAGAAGACGAGCTGAACGACTTGATCTCTCAAGCACGGGAAGGCGTCGCGCGTGGCTTTCAACAGGCACGCGATGATATAGCGAGTATCGGCCGCCTAGAACCGGGGCTTGCGAATAATATCAATGCTGCAGAGTCAGGAATCAACGAACGGATAGACCTGCTTGAAGAGAGCTTGAAGCCCAAGGCTGAAGATGGGGTACTAACAAGCCTTTCTGGCGCGGCCTTTTCTGAGACCAAAAGTTTTGTGCGCTCCAGAGCGAGCTTCGATTTCGATCTGACGACTCAGGAAGGCGATCGGATTAGGGTTTCGGTTCAAGAGCTTTTTCAGAAGCGCGAACAACTGAGCAGCCTCCAAACCAGCGAGCTATCTGCAAGCAGTTTTGACTCAAGAACAAGCTCTGCGAGCAAATTTGCTATTAGTGTCAAGGGAGATCTCAATGAAGAAGAACTTGCTGCACTTGATGACTTGCTGACTCAGGTCGCGGATATTAGTGACGCATTTTTCTCTGGCGGCGTCGAAGAAGCATTCAATCAGGCCCTGGCATTAGAGTTTGATAGCACACAAATCGCCAAGTTCAGCCTTGATTTGAAATCCTCAAGTTTAAACGTCTATGAACAGACAGAGCTTCGCAGCAATCCTCAGAACAGCCGAATTCCCGAAGAATACAGAGCCCCGCAACTGCCTCCTGGCCTGCAATCCGTGTTGTCAGGCTACGCCGAGCAGATAGAACAACTCATTGAAGCCGCAAAAGAACTTAGCGCCAAACTGGGACTTCGCGACACGGGTGCATCGCTGGCGAAAGATCTGCAAAGAAACTTTGATCAATCCGTTGCGAGAGGAGAGGCTCAGAACCAATTCTTTGATGCCTTGCTCAATCAACTTTCTCAGGACTAAGCAAAGTTGTCCTTATTGACCCCCGATCAGCTTACGAGGGTCAATGGAGAATCTCTTTAGGCGTCGAAACACCCTCTCCGTTATGCAGGAAGCAGACATCTGCTGTTGGTGAAAAGCAGACATGCGCGCATCTATATTTTGTACTAGTCTGTCTAGCTGAAAAGAGACT
>DAITOW010000392.1:0-2340 GCA_036833965.1 Oleiphilaceae bacterium | reverse complement strand
GCCTAATTGCGGTTTGGCTGTATCGGGTAATTTTCCGGCGACTTGGCTCAGGTACTCCAAAACACGGGAGCGCGCCCAGTAAATGTCAGTGTCGTCTTCAAAGATCACATACACATAGGAATCTCCGAAAAACGAAAACCCCCTAACAGTGACCGCCCCAGGCACAGAGAGCATTGCCGTCGTGAGTGGATATGTCACCTGATCCTCCACTACTTGAGGTGCCTGGCCCGGGAAACTGGTTTTGATGATTACCTGCACGTCGGACAGATCCGGGATCGCGTCGACGGGGGTGTTTTTGACGGAATAAGCCCCAATTCCCACCAGGATCGCAGTCGCTAGCAAGACAAATAACCTGTTGTTGATCGACCAACGAATGATGGCAGCAATCATTTTTTACTCCGAAAAAGCGTGTAGCTGATATTGGGCTTGGGCTATTCGCATGGCACGTGCCCGAACGAGCATCCGGGCAAGCAACATGCGCACTACAGTTAGGTTCAATCTATTTCACGGTGATTTCTTTAATGACGTAGTTATTGTCATCATCTACGAGCAAAGTGAAGCTGACTTCCTGACCCGGTTTAAGATCTTCCAGATTCACGCTTTTTTCTGTTTTAAAGTTCATGCTCATTTGAGGCCAATTCATTTCCGGCATCGGTTCGTGTTTAATGTTGACCATCCCATGCTTTGCCATGACTTTGTTGACCAGGCCTTCACCCATCACTTCTCGCATATGGGCACCCATTTGACCGGCGTGGTGCCCCATGTCTTCCTGATCCATCATGTGCTCATTTTTTTCCATGTGCTCACCATTCTGGTGGTCATGTTGTGAATGATCATGCTGCGAGTTATCGTGGTGGCCGTGGTTGTCTGCAGTAGTTACACCTGAAAAAATGATTCCGGCAGTCATAAACAAAGCGGTGCCAGCTTTTTTGATTTTCATAATGATTTTCCTTCAGCTAATAACAGCATTTATTTTTTAGGTTCTATGTCAGACATAAGGTAATCCCCGTTCTCAAGCTCCTTGAGTGTGAAGTTCACTTCATCACCCTCTTTAAGCATTGAGACCAATTCACCGTCTGCCACGACAAAGGTCATACTCATCACTGGCCAGCTCCATTCCGGAATCGGCTCGTGAACAACTTCAAGCATATTCATATCAAGCATCAACATTTTTATTTGGCCGGAGGTTCTTACCGCTCCCTCTGGTAGCGAGTGACGTTGCGAAAAGCTCGTTACGTCTCCTTCACCGGCTTTATTAGGATTCTGAATCTCATCGCCAAATCCGGTAATCAGATAATCCCAATCTCCCGTCTTCTCGAGTTCAAATTGCACTGTTTGTCCCTCCTTGAGGGCATCTAGTGCGACGCCTTCAGCGACTTGAAAATCCATTTTCATGGTTGGCCATTCCCATTCCGGGATGGGGTCATGAGTAATACTTACCATCCCCATCTCAGACATGATCCTGTTGATCTGTCCCGATGTGACCACAACCTTGCCTGCGGGCGCAGACATCGAAGCCTCTTCGGCCTCCTCCATACGCATCAACTCAGCATCGACGTTTGACTCGGAGTCGATCAGGAATTGGGCTGATGTCACCACCTGGTCACCTTCCTCCAACCCTTCCAGCACTTGGATCCGATGCTCGATCAGACCATTTTCGTCTTGAGAGATACCTTCAAGACCAGCGATGACGGGAACCGACTTATATCTCCCCTGGCCAAGCGCTTTCACCACCCGTGTATGCTGAGTCGCCTTTATTAGACTTTGACCCGGAATACTCAGTAATTCCTCATTACTTCCGGTGCTTATGCGCAGATCCATCAGCATATTGGGCTTCAAACGGAACTCATCATTGGTAAGACGAATTCGAACCGGCAGAGTGCGGCTCTTCGGATCAAGCTCCGGGTAGATATAATTGACTGTGCCCTGCCATGTCTCACCTGGCAAAGAACTCAAACGAGCCTCAACAGATTGTCCTTGTTGAACTAAATATGCCTGTCGCTCAAATATCTCCCCAATAACCCAAATGGAATCGAGCGTGCCAAAAGACAGCACTTCCATGGCTGGTTTGATAAACATCCCCTTGCGCACGTTAAGATCAATCACGACGCCATCTCGGTCCGCTTTGAAGCTAATGGTTTGTTCAACCTTTTTGCGTTTTCGCAGTGCACTCACTTGCTCAGGCGTGATGCCTAGCGCGTAAAGACGACTGGCCGACGCGCTAACGAGATTTTTGTTTCCGCTTCTTACCGCAGCCAGATACTCCTCTTGCGCACTGACAAGCGCAGGTGAATAAAGCTCAAACAAGGTCTGTCCTTTGGATACACGATCGCCGCTTGC
>DAITOW010000391.1:0-2350 GCA_036833965.1 Oleiphilaceae bacterium | reverse complement strand
CAGGCAGCGAACCGTCCTTCGCCGAGGCACTAGTCGAAGAGAATGGGAGGATCTTGTTTGTCGGCAAACTCAGCGAGGCAAAAAAGAGAGCAGGAAGCCAAGCAACCCGTTTCGACCTTGCCGGTGCGACTTTGATGCCAGGCTTTATCGAGCCGCATTTGCATCCTTCTCTGGCGGCGGTCATGCTTCAGAATGAAATCATTGCCCCCTACGACTGGAAACTGCCGAATGAAGTCAAGAAAGGGGTATCCGGTGAAAAAAATTATCGCGAACGCATCACCCGATCCATCAAGGAAAACGCCAAACCCGGTGAGCTGTATTTTATCTGGGGATTTCACCAGCTCTGGCACGGCCCACTTTCAAGAGAGCTTTTAAACCAGATCGCTGGAGATCAGCCAGTCGGAGTCATTCATCGGTCGTTTCATGAGATCTATCTGAACGATGCTGCCATTGAACTGCTCGGCATTAAACAGGATGACTTCGCTAGTAATCCTCAGGTGGATTGGGAACAGGGGCATTTCTACGAGGGAGGATGGCTCGCCCTCGTCCCGGTAATGGCACCGGCACTTATTCAGCCCGAAAAATATCGCAAGGGATTGACGACGATGACCGCGATGATGAAGCAGAATGGCATTACGACCATCGCAGAACCGGGATTCCCGAGTTCAGACTTTGACAGTGAGCTTTCTCTCCTTAAGTCCGAGATGGCGAGCAACCCGCCTTACGATGTCTACCTGATTCCAAACGGCACCCAGTTATACAGTATGAAAGGTGGCAATGATGAAGCCATGGCATTTATGGATACACTGGCGACAAATGAAGAATACAACTCCAGCAATGTCCATTTTTTGCCGAAGCAAGTAAAGCTGTTTGCTGATGGCGCGATCTACTCGCAAGCGATGCAGATGAAAGACGGCTACACCGACGGACATGAAGGACAGTGGATGACACCCCTTGATCTGTTTGGCAAGCAGGTGAAGATGTATTGGAACAATGGCTATAAGATCCATGTTCATGCCAACGGAGATCTTGGCCAACAGATGGTCATTGATAAGGTCGCACAGTTGCAGACCAGTAACCCTCGCACAAATCATCGCTTTACGCTTCATCATATGGGTTATTTCACCGATGAGATGACAGAGCAGATGTTGAAGCTGGGGATGGAAGCTTCAGTGAACCCATACTATCTGTGGGCTTTGGCAGACAAGTATGCTGAACATGGACTGGGGCAAGAGCGCGCGGAAAACCTTGTAGCTCTCAAGCTGTTGGTGGATAAAAATATCCCAATGTCGTTACATTCGGATTTTTCAATGGCACCGGTTGAGCCTCTCACGCTCGCCTGGGTCACTGCCAATCGCACTACTGCGCAAGGCAACCCGGTATCTCAGGATCAGCGCATCCCGGTCTATGCAGCCCTGCAAGCCATCACCATTAATGCTGCACGAACTCTGAATCTGGAAGCTGAAATCGGCTCATTGGAACCCGGCAAGATCGCCAATTTCACCCTCCTTGGAGCCAACCCTCTTGAAGTTGATATAACCAAGATCAAAGACATCGAAATCAAGGGTGTTGTTTACAAAGGCACCTTTCATAAACAAGACTGACACTAGCCTTTGGCGTATGCCGCTTTGCTAGTGACTAATGCTGAACTAGAGAGGTAACTCAAAATTCAGTTTCTGGTACTTTTATTGATTTTCTCAGTTTCATACTTCTTGTTGTGCTTGCCTGCCTTTCAGGCAATCAGTAAAAAACTACGCGGTCGAAAATTTGTCATTCGCATGGGCACACCCTGGCAATTTAGTGACCCGGAACAAAGATGGGACGTAATGATGTCGTTCCTAGCATTCATGCTCGCACTAACGATTGCAATGTTGGTATTTGATCAGCTCATCCCGTTTGCTCAGTTAAAATGAGCTAGCGCGCACTGCCCACCTCAAAATAGCCAAACATTACTCTGCTTCTTGCGCGACGCGTAATACGATATAATGCTTTGTAACGTAATACAAAGCACTGAGTTATGAAAAATTTCCCGGCAGGCCGACTTGTTGCAGGTGGTCTTTTCCTCAGCTTGGCAGGGTTTATTTACGCTTCGATTTTTGCGGGAGTCCCCTATCAGGATCCAACACCGGAAATGGCGGCTAATTATGCCTTTCATACCAGAACATCAACAATCATTCTCCTCTTGAACTTAGGCATATTGCTTATTGGTTTGATCGGAGGAGTTTCAAAAATCGCGCTCTTTGTTCGCAGTACTTTTAATATCAATGTGTAAGATTTTAGATCATGTTTAGAAGCGAAAAACTGATTGCGCCTAGCCGGCTAGACATAGCACTTACTATTGTTGTGGCGG
>DAITOW010000390.1:0-2352 GCA_036833965.1 Oleiphilaceae bacterium | reverse complement strand
TAATGTTCCTGTTACAGGCAATGTCCGTGTTACTTCTTTGGATGGACCAAATCTTGAAGTTTCTTAACTGACTGTTTCCGTCGTAAATATAGTTCTAAACGTCTAATTTGAAACGTAGAACTCCATATATGGCGATTGGAATCAAAATAAAGAATATAGGTCGCGATGGACCTCACAGTAAGGACACTTATGAGAGAGTCTTTTAGCTGCTTATTATTCACTCGGCCGAACGAAAACAAGCACTAACTTGAAATCCGCTCTTCCCTCATTCCGGATGACGCTTCTCGACTCATATCAGCCCCCCCGGCAGCAGACTCTTTACAGATACGTATCATCACATTGATCCAGCTTGATCTAGCTCATCCTGCTCTTGAGCAGCGAGGATTATATTAATTGCAGCTAGCCAAACAGAAACAAGTACAAAGGAGTCAGTACCATGATCAAGCTTTTGGATATCGGCATCGAATACGCTGTTGCATTTTCGATCTCTGGAAAAATCACGGAAGACAATATGGCCTTCATCCTGAACGTCGCCAGAGAGAAATCACAACAGAACGAACACATCGTCATCTTTGAACGCATTGAGTCTTTCGATGGTGTATCCCTGTCAGCATTGGTGGAAGAGTTCAAGTATCTTCGCGAAGTAGGTTTTTCCAATATAAAGCGCGTCGCCGTGGTCACCGACAAGGAATGGATCGGACCGATCGTCAAGATTCAGGACATTATCTTTCGCTCGATGGACATCAAATGCTTCCCTCTTGACCAGCAGGACGAGGCAACCAAATTTCTCTGGGGTGATGAGTAGAAAATAAGTAGACAACAAATAGCCCCAACACAGGAAAACCCGGATGCAACAGGACAATTCCCTAGCCCGACGAATAAACCTTCCACTTCTGTTGTTTTATGGTCTCGGAACCATTCTCGGCGCAGGCATCTATGTTCTGGTTGGAAAGATAGCGGCCACTTCAGGCTTGCTCGCACCACTGGCCTTTATCGTCGCGGCAATCGTTGCCGGTATTACCGCGCTGAGCTATTGCCAGCTGGTTGTCATGCTGCCTAAAAGTTCCGGCGAGGCGTATTACGTCGATCAGGCATTTGGCTTGCCTAACCTCACGCGCCTTGTGGGCTTGTTAGTCGTGATCACAGGCATTGTATCCTGCGCGACGCTCGCCCTTGGCTTTGTCGGTTACCTGCAAACGTTTATCAACATTCCTGCACCCATCGCAGTAACTTCAGTAATCATTCTGATGACAGCGCTTGCCTTATGGGGTATCGCTGAATCGCTGTGGGCCGCCACTATTGTGACGCTCATCGAAATCGGAGGTTTGATCCTTGTCGTCTTCGTTGGAGGCAGTCAGATAGAAACCGTGAATGTTTCTTTCGAAGCCCTTTTTGTTCCTGTATCTCTTACCGATGCCGGGCTTGTGCTGGCCGGGGCGTTTCTGGCCTTTTATGCCTTTATCGGTTTTGAAGATATGGTCAACATCGTTGAGGAGGTCAAAGAGCCTGAACGTAATATGCCGAAAGCTATTATCATGGCCTTGTTGATTGCTTCAGTCCTATACATTCTGGTTGCCATTGTGGCCATTCTTGGAATGCCTCTGGATACCCTCTCCGCGTCTGAGGCACCTCTTAAACATCTACTAGAGGTTCACAGCTCGGAGATGGGCAAGTGGATTTCGGTCATCAGTCTGTTTGCGATTGTGAATGGCGTACTGACGCAAATCATCATGGCATCCCGGGTACTGTACGGCATGGCCAATCAGGGTCGGGTACCCGTTGTGTTCTCCCGAGTATCATCGAAAACCAAAACCCCGTGGGTTGCTACCCTCAGCGTATCAATTGCTGTATTGGTTTTCTCATTGATACTACCCCTGGTGACACTCGCCTCGTACACCAGTTTTAACGTGTTATGCACCTTTACACTGGTAAATCTTGCACTGCTGAAACTGCGCAACCGGGAAGATTTGAAGATCAACGCCCCAAAAATTCCGTCCTACCCTTTACTGGGAGCCATCACTTGCTTTTGCCTGTTGGTATTCCAAATTGTCTACATGCTTTAAAAAGGCCAAGTAGAAATAAAGAATTCATGCTAGCCGCATCATTCACGTTCGCGTTAATCTAGCTGCAAGATAAATCTAAAGAACATTATAAGATCCCTATGAAGACGAGCCTTACCGTTCATTGCCCGAACAACTCTGTGTTAGCAGTCACCCAATTCAGCGCAGAAGCACCCACAGGGTGCGTCATCATCGCCAGTGCATTCGGCATAGCGCAATCGTTCTACTGGCCTCTCGCTCAGTATTTAAGTGAGCAAGGCTATACTACTTTCTGTTTTGATTACCGGGGCAC
>DAITOW010000389.1:0-2363 GCA_036833965.1 Oleiphilaceae bacterium | reverse complement strand
ATCCAGAACCAATGATTCTGGCAGGGCACATGGTTTGATGCTGTAACCTTGGCTTTCTAGATCAGAAGCGATTTGCTCGAAAAGCGTCTCGTCACTCGAATAGCCGTCAAAAAGAGCCGGGGAGTTAAGTGCTGCGGCCAAGGTGTTTTCCTTTAAAAAAAGTTGGGTAAGCATGGTTATGGCTACCCCGAAATGCGCAAAGAATACTTTGCTATTTCAGAATAACAAAGAAGTATTTGTCGCCGGAACCGGCGGATGTTCGCGCGGGAAGTCGGGTTTGGCTCCAGTCCAGTTTTTTGCGCCGAAGATGGAGGGGGATAAAGAGCAAATCGGTGTAATTTTTATCTAGCATTAGATCGAAAGGCTATAAATAGCGTGGTTATATGAAAAGGTAGGCTAAAGGGGTGGTTAAAAATTAGTCAGTTATCTGGCTATACTGGTTAGCGAAAACAACAAGAGGACGATCCGATGACTCAGAATGATCACGAAGCAGTTTCTCAATCACTCCACTCAAGCGATAAACAAGTAAATCAAACGAATGAAGGCCGACGTGTATTCCTGAAGGGTATGAGCCTTGGCACGATGGCGGCACTGCTTGGCGTTCAAGCCATTCCGTATCACCGCAACATGCCAGATGGTCTTGTGCCAGTCGCTTTTGCGGACGGAACAATGCCTTTAGATGGCAAGGATGGTTTAACCCTTTTAAATGATCGTCCGGTGAATGCAGAAACGCCACCGCATTTGTTAGATGATGAGGTCACGCCAACAGCACGGCACTTTATACGCAACAACGGCACTGTTCCGACAGATATGAGCGCAGATAATTGGGAGTTGACGATTGATGGCTTCGTTGACAAACCCATGACGCTCAAAATTGCTGATTTGAAGAGCAAGTTCAAAGTTGTTACCCAGAATCTGGTTATCGAGTGTGGCGGTAACGGCCGAGCGTTTTTTGACCCGCCAGCAAAAGGAAACCAATGGACATACGGTGCTGTGGCATGCGCATCCTGGACAGGCGTGCGTCTGGCTGATGTTCTTAAAGCTGCGGGTGTTCAGTCTAATGTTGTGTATACCGCGCATTACGGCGCCGATGGTCATTTATCCGGGGATCCTGCAAAACTTCCAATCTCGCGCGGCTTACCAATAGAGAAGGCAATGGGGGATGAAAACCTGATTGCTTTTGAGATGAACGGCGAGGCGCTTCATCCGATGAATGGCGCTCCTTTGCGTTTGGTTGTGCCCGGTTGGCCAGGTTCCTGTTCCCAGAAATGGCTGAAGCGTATCCAGTTGCGTGATCAGGTGCATGACGGTCCAAAAATGACAGGCACGGCTTATCGTGTTCCTAATCGCCCTGTCGCGCCGGGTGAGGATGTCGATAAAAAGGATTTCGTTATCATTGAGCGTATGCCTGTGAAATCCCTGATCACGAATCCGGCAACCGGAGCAGAGGTTGGCGATACGTTGGAAGTGCGCGGCCATGCTTGGGCAGGAGACAGGGACGTGAGCGAGGTGCATGTTTCTATGGACTTTGGCGCGACCTGGATGAAAGCCAAGCTCGGGTCGGCTGCAAACAAGGGCGCATGGCAGAGCTTTAAAGCAAATCTGAAGTTTCCTCAAAAGGGTTACTACGAGATTTGGGCAAAAGCAGTGGATAGCGATGGTGTAAGTCAGCCTCATGCTATCAAGTGGAACCCGAAAGGGTATCTCAATAACAGCTACCATCGTGTAGCAGTGAGGGTTGTGTGACTCGAACGCGACTTATTCTCCTAGAGCGATGCCTGCTTCTCGCAGGTATCGCATTTTTTTCGAGTTCGATTGTTGCCGGCGATCCGGCCGACTTTGGCGGCTTGCCTGAAGGCGATGCGCAAGCTGAGGTCTACGGGGTTTGCTCAGCCTGTCATTCCTTGATGATCGTGCAGCAGCAGGGTTTATCCAAGCAGAGCTGGCTTGATACGCTCGATTGGATGATCGAAGAGCAGGGCATGGCAGAACTGCCAGAGGAGATGCTCGATCGTATCGCTGGCTACCTGGCTGAGCATTACGGAGAGGATCGATAATTAGAAAGGTGGGGCTTTTCTTCTGGGGGCCCCCGCTCATGGTACATCGCCGAAAAACGACAAACTAATTCACACTTGCGAGTTAACTCGCTATTCCTGATTACCCCTTAAAATATACAATGTAACGCTTTGTAACTAAAAATAATAAGCAGCCTTTTCTTCCTCTTTGCTGCACGAATCGTTCATATTGGAGTTGTATATGAAGGGACTTAAAGCCGTCGCATTTCTGATTTCCTGTCTGTCTCTAGTTGCCTGTGGTGGTTCGAGTGGTGATAGTGATGCTGTTCTGACAGCACCATCGGAAGT
>DAITOW010000388.1:0-2372 GCA_036833965.1 Oleiphilaceae bacterium | reverse complement strand
CTGTATTGAATTGGTAAACCTTGATGCCAGTGCCGTTGTCATTAAGCAGTCGCCCGTATTCAAAGGTCCAGTAGGTATCCTGATATATGTTGAAATCAACACCTGTGAGCCAGCTCGTGCTAAATGAGTCGGAGAAAATGTCCTCGGTCAGGCTCTCATTGACGGCTGGAATTACAGTTATAGTTTCCCCAAATGGCGGGACGGCACCTACTTTAAAGCGCTTCGTCTCGTAGCGAGTAATATCTCCGGTATAAAAAGTAAGTCCATACTTGGCGTAAACCGAGGCATATGCGGTAATACCGTACGCTCCACCGATGTACCAGTTGAACCACTGATCGATATTCACTTCTGCCGCGCCACCGCTTAAGTCGTCAGATATTACGCCCTGGCCATATCTGAGCTCCGTAAAAAAATTTTCATTGATATTGGTGCCCAGTGTTATAGATGCGCCGAAAGTCTTAGCTGTTAAAGGAAATTCTCTGAACTGTGCGCTTCCACTTAAATCTTCGAGCGTTAAGTCAATAGACTTAAACTGGTTGAAATGCATGCCGATGGCAACGTAGTCGGTACCGCTTTTCTTACCTGCACGGTTGTCTGGCAGGGCCTCTTGCGTAAGCCCTGTTCGTGCAAAGGAAAAAACCAAAAATATAAGGACAAGATTGCGAGTTGAAGTTCTTAGCATGGTGTTAAGCTTGGGTTTCCAAAGCGAATATAAGCTGGTAAGAATCGCATAATTAAAGCAAAGCGTACTTGCACGCGTCACATAACGACTTGCTTAGTTGCTCTGCAGTTCGTCATAACTTAACAGCATCCTTTTAACACGGTCTTCAGCGACGCTCAGATCAAGATTGTTCAGTTCGCTAATCCAGTTTGCAGTTTCAAATATTTGATCGCTAGAGGCGCCAGTAAAGGCAGTTGACCACGCCAGTAATTCAAACCCAGCCTCATCGTTGATTGCTTCAAAAAGTGTGTCCAACGCCGGGATATCCTGATATTCGTCAAAGCAATAGACAGTGTTATCGTCAAAATCCAGATTCATTTCGGTGACGATCTCAGCAGGTGTTGCCCCTTGCTCAAACATAGTATCCAGATCAACGTTCGTCAGGGATATTGCGTCAATCTCCCAATGTTGGTCCGGCCTGATGAGTGTGCTTTTGATCTGCCCATCGGGAAGGGACCAGGCAATAGCAACAGGGATAACGCGATGATAGTCATCGACTACGTCCAGGGAAATAAAGATGGGCAGTTGGTTCATGTTTATTGGTCTTAAAGTCATTTGCGAAGTGTAAAATTATAAACTCTTCATCAACTAAAAAAATCCGGTAAAGCGGTCTAAACTGAACAAAACACAAAATTATCAAATGTTATGACTGTTACTAGCCAAGTCCAGCTTGCCAAGTATTACCGTAAACTCCGTTTCTTAATCGTCGATGACTTCGAGAATTTCCGTTTATCGTTGAAGCAAATGATTCGCGCATGTGGCGTAGAACATATCGATGCAGCGATCAACGGAGAGGATGCGATACGGCGCTGTGAGCATGAACGCTTTGATATTATCCTGTGCGACTACAATCTTGGCGATGGAAAAAATGGCCAACAAGTATTAGAGGAACTTCGGTTTCACTCCCTGCTCAGGAACACCAGTTTATTCATCATGGTTACAGCCGAGACCTCCAAAGATATGGTAATGGGTGCACTGGAATATTTGCCCGACGCCTATATTACGAAACCGCTGACCAAGGCAGTACTTCAGCAACGGCTTGATAAGTTAATCGAACAGCGTGAAAGACTTAAGCCGATAAACACGGCACTTGATAAGCACGACAATAAGGCAGCGATTGAGTTGCTTGGCCAGGAAATAAAAAGTGATTCGCGCTACATGCTCTGGTGCTTAAGAACGCTTGCCAACCTTTATTACCATGAAGGTGAGTTTGAAAAATCCAAACAGATTTACGAAGAGGTGCTTACCAAGCGTGATATAGGTTGGGCCCGCTTAGGTTTGGGAAGAGTGAAGTCTGCAATCGGTGAAGTAGAAGAAGCGGTTGATGATTTCTCTCAAGTCCTCGAGGCAAATCCAAATATTATCGAGGCTTACGACGAGCTTGCGGATGCTTACCTTAAACTGAACAAAAATCGTAAGGCGCAGAAAGCGCTCGAAGATGCAGTGGAGATCTCTCCCCATGCCTATAATCGCCAACAAAAGCTGGCGCAGGTTTGCACGACCAATAACGATGTTGATGGCGCCTTGGGAGCATTTAAGGCGTCGTTAAGGCTTGGTTTTAACTCGATTCATGATAAGCCCGAAAACTATCTTAATTTAGGTCGGTGTTTGGCAGATATTTCCGATGGTGATACCAGCGAGTCGGGGAAGA
>DAITOW010000387.1:0-2373 GCA_036833965.1 Oleiphilaceae bacterium | reverse complement strand
ATATTAATGCAGAACGCGCAGACGAAGTTCCAAGTGTCTTTACCAAGATCGACATTCATTTTGTCGTAAGTGGTAGCAAGCTAAAAGATACCCAGGTCAAGCGAGCTGTAGAACTATCCGCTACAAAATACTGCTCTGCATCGATCATGCTTGAAAAAGCCGGCGTCGAGATCAACCATAGCTATGAAGTAGTTGACGCCTAACGTCAACTACTTCATCAACCAGGAACTTACAATTAATACGGTCTGTACGTTCCGATCCTCTCACCCTGTATAAAGTCGACACCCTGCTTTTCTATTTTTTGGAGCATAATCGCTGAATCGACATTTCGGACCAATACTGCTTTATCAAAATGATGTGCAACATTAACAAGGGGCTCTTCTTCGCCCTCCTCATTCACGACCTTAAAGACTTCCGCATCAATCGTTATAAGGTCAACAGGTAAAGTCTGCAATAACCTCGCAGGGCAATCGCTGGTACCATATCCTTGCAAGCTGAAATGACAACCGTAGATTTGCAATTCCCGAATAACGCTGGCGGCAAAATGTTCATTATCCAACAAGCTGCAATTATAGAGATCAAACCAGATACGTTCTGGCGGCATATCAGTACAATCAAGCAAAGACTGGAATTCTTCTTTAAATGCATCATCGGTGAGACTAATGGCGCTCAGCGGGATGCGATAGGCCATTTCATCATGAATGGTCGTGAGTGATCTGGCCGCAAAACCAAGCCACCAGGAATTGAGCTCCCGTGCCTCTTCCTCGGTTTCAGGTTCGAAAAATGTGCCTTCCGTTTCACCACGCTTACATTTCAAATCGAGATTTTGTGGCAAATCCGTTCGTGAAAGCTTTCTGACTTCCTGTACATATACTGCAAAGGCTTCGCTGTCACTTGAGCTAAAACCCACGCCTACAGACTCTGTAGACTTCGCCGGCAATTCAATACGACTAGATTGTTCCTGACTCCCGGCACCCCGCTCTGACTCCATCTGACTAAGACTTTCTTTGGCATTTTTTACAAGCGCGGCTTCGTTGTTAAAACCCAGATAACCCCAGATTTCACTTCGCATAAACGAAATTTCAATGCCCTTGCTTCTTAACCCGGATAAAGCATCGCTCACGCCTGAAGCAAAATCTTCAATCACATTGGCTACCGTCACACCTGTAACAAACAGCACAAAATCATAGCGGTTCACACGCGAAGCGATGCTGACCTCTTTCCTTTTGATCTTCAAAAGCTCAGAGAGGCTTTCCACAACCAGAGCTTCATGCTCTTCTGAAAGTTCGCCACTCAAGGCACGAATGTAGTACAAACAGCACTGCTGCGTTCGCTCTCCCTTCTTCATTACCGCTCGAACAAGGCGCTGGAACTCGCGCGCATTAGGTAAACCACTTTGTTTGTCGTGGGATGAGTCAAAGGCCAGTTTTTCGTAAACCTCCTTGACCATATCGTCCAAACCCTGCTTCACAATTGGCTGATTAAATTCAGGATCAGGCGTTATTTGGCCACGTTTGAGATACTCGGCAAATTTAAACGCCCCCAACTCAATCACTTTCAGCCCCTGGTGATTCACAAATACAAACTTGGTGTAGGCTCTCGCGATCCAAACAAGCCTTATAAATTGCGGTTCTTGCTCACCATCTTTCTGAAATCTCAGCCATGTATTCAAGGGAATTGATTTGGCTCTTAACAGCCATGGCCTGAGCTCTTTCGATTTCTCAAGATTCGACTTATCCTTTTCTTCTTCCGCTTCCATTCGCGCCGCAACAGCCTTGGCCTCAACCATGACATGTTTTTTAGCAGGCGCGTCAAGCATCAATTGTTTGAGCTGCTCTCTTACAGTCTTAGAGGCCTCAACACCGCCTGACATGGACTTCAATCCGTCTTGAATCAGGGGGACGTTGCGCCGTGCATCAAACCCCGCCTCCGGGTTCTGTCCAAACTGCCTGAGAGCCTCAATGACCGAAAGCCCTTCCGAAAACTCTGCACTGTCTTTCCCATGCTTGATCAACAACAGATTTAGATGCTCAAGCCAGCCACTTTCCAACAGACTCTCCAATGCTTGCGGAATTTGCTGTTTATCGAGCATCCTATCAACAAGGCTAGCGACATATTTGCGCGCCTCATCAATCTTGTGTGCTCCATCTGCAGCAGCCGCGACACGCTCAACGTTTTTCAGATACAGCGCATGCTGTCTGGCAATCAACTCATCCAGCTCTGCTCTAACCTCACCAACAACCGCATGATTCTGATCATATTCATCATTGATTCGCGCGACCAATTGCTCGATCTTTTGATGGCCAATTTTGCCAAGCCGCCCACCTTGCGCACCAAGCTTTGCAATGCGATTAAGAACATCTCTTAACGGGC